>NZ_QBAW01000004.1 GCF_009689985.1 Helicobacter pylori
TGGATTTGGTTATAAGAGTTAGGATTTAGGTAGTAATTGGTTTCTATGCCTTGCGGGCTATAGGGGTTGTTCTTTTTGCTCACCACATTTTGCAAGCTTTGCGCGTTAGGGACTTTGGAGAGCGCGGTGGTGATGCTGTTATAAGTGTTGCCCAATTCGCTGTATCGGGATTTGAAATGCACCAGAGTGTCAGCGATATTTTCTGCTTGCTCTATTTGTTGCTCTTGAGTGCCAAAATGAGCGATGGAGTTGTTTAAATTTGTTATGGTTTCTTTTACATACGCACAGCCTGCCCCCCAAGTGTTAGAAGTTGTCTGACCTGGATTGGTGCCCCTACGCTCACCCCCTTGTATTTCATAACACACCCCTAAAGAGTCATTTACAAAGGCTGTAGGGATTTTTTCAAAGTTTTTCACCACTTGTTCGACTCGGTTTAAAATCTCCGCTTGAGCTTGAGCGTTAGCGAGCATGCTTTGCGCAAAGCTAGCGTTTGTGTAGGGGTTGAATGGTTTTGTGGTGTCTAGGCTGCTCTGATTTTGCGCATTTTCACTAACGATTTTGGCTTGCGCGACAGCTTCTTGCGCGTTAGCGATCATGCCTTGGATAGCGCTGATTTCATTGGCAAACATCCCGCACATTGTCCCATTGCCGCTTATCCCTTGCCAATAATCCCTACCACCATTCTGGAAGTTTGGGCATGCCTCATTTAGGGTAGTGATAATGATGCTCGCTTGTTTTAAAAGCTCTTGAGCGTTATTTTCTGTGTTGATACTTTCTGAGGTGCTTGTTTGTGTTCCTCCATTCCACGAGGTTGAAATAGCTTTCCCATGACTCCATGAGTATACTAATTTTTCATTTGGTGTGGCATTCGTTCTTTTGTCTCCATTGATAGTGAAATCAAGTTTTGTAGTGGTGTTGCTTAAAACGGGGACCCCATCTCCATTAGATCCATTGGCTGTCAAAGCCTTTTGAATGATTTGATAGGCTTGATTGATTTTCGCATAATTTTCAGTGGATATAGGCCCGCCATGTCCTGGCTGGTAATACGAATTGCAAGTGATGGTTGTCGTATTTTGTCCTGGCACATTATTAAAAGTTTGAATCCCTCCATTCGCGCTCTCGTTACTGCCAGGACCACAAGCAGTAAAAGCGTAGCTTGTAACTTGCCACAACCCCACCGCCGCATTCAACGCTAAAAGCACGGCTTGATAAGCGGGGGAGTTGGTTTTGACATCCAGCAAATTCCTACTACTTGAGCCTAAATTATCCCTTACTTCGTTAATCGCGCTCGGGCTAGAGGATAATTGGATAAGGTTGTTTAAGGTGCTGTATTTAGTTAAAAGGTTGTTCAATTTTTCGTAGTTTTCTGAAAGCTGTTGAATGCCTTTGGTGTTTTTCACCATTTGAGCGGCTTCACCGATCTGATAGCCAACGCTTGTGTAAAAGCCGTCGTCTTCAGCGCTCAAAGTGGAAACTAAAAGCGAGCCTAAAGCTAATGAAAGGATGTGTTTTTTCATGTTTTCTCCTTTTTAGATTGAATTTGATATTAGGGATTTCATACATTCATTGGACATTTGGAATGTATTTGTAGCATTATAGCATAAAAGCGTTTTTTTTTTTTTTGTCATTTTCTTAAAAATTTTGTCATTTTTTTACTTTTTGGTGCTTTTTGTGGTGCTTTTTGTTTGGTGTTAGCCTAATAAAAAGGCTTTTAGCATTTTTTAAGAGTAAATAGTAAAGGGCTTGATTTTGCCATAACCCCTCTAAAAAGCAGTCTTTTTGGGGCGTTCGCCCCTTATGAGTGAGAAAGTTTATTTCTTGTGAGCGAAATCGTGTGGGTTGCCTTTACCCCCAACATAAGCGATTTTGTCGCCTAAAATGTCATAAGCTTGGCCAAAGCCTTTCACAAAACGCCCTTCTTTGAAATCCAATGCGATCAAATGGAAATCTTGCATGGTGCGAATGGTTTTAATGCCCCCAGATCCGCCGGTTTTTTCAATGAAAGAATCAAACGCTTTGTCAAACTCTGCCCCTCTTTCAATAAAACGAGCGTTGGTTTTATAACGCAAGCGTTTTCTCAAAATAGCTGATTTAGCCTTGCTCTCGTCTTCTAAAAACATCACTTCCACATTGTGGGGGTTGTGTTTAAGGCCAGCAAAATGCTCCGCCACTTCGCTCACATAAATGTAGTATTGTTTGCCATCGCTCATTAAAGGCGCATAAGAGCATACCACATGCCCATTAGGGTGTAAGGTCGCTAAACAAACAGAATCAAAGCTCTCTTTAAAGGCTTTAACTTCTTCTTCCACGCCTTTTAAATCATGGGTTTTTTCTACGCTTTGACACAATTCAATGATAGCGTTTTTGTAGTCTTTAGGGTCTTTGACTTCGTGGTTAAATTCAATCCTTAAGGTTTGATTGTTGTTATAACCAATCACAACGCCTTGAGAATCCACGCTTTTAAAGGCGACATTTTCAGCGTGATGGACTTGCCCGAATTTTTTCAACAAACCTTTCATGTCTTCTACATGGTGAGCGTTCATGTGCTCTATAATACGATTAAGCAAAATATTCTCCTTAGTTTCAAAAAATAAGGGGAATGTTATAACAAAAAATTAAATATTAGCTTAATCTTTAGCGGAGATTTTGGTTTTTATCTCTATGCCTAAAAGTTTGAAAGCGTTGCTTAAACTCAAGCTCACCATTAAACAAATCTTTAAAAGCTCTTTAGCTTTAGGGGTGTTTAAAATCTTGCCAGCGTTATAGAAGCGGTGGAATTCTGAGGCGAGAGTTTTTGCGTATTCGCACATTTTTTGCAAGCCGTATTCTTCAAAAGAAGATTCAATGATTTTAGGCAAGCTTAAAGCACTAAAAAGCAGGTATTTTTCTTCAGCATTTAAATTGGTTAAAGGGGTTTGTAAAATTTCTTCTTTAGAAAAGGGCGATTTTTCTAGCATGGTGTGGATGCGCGAATTAGCGTAATGGATATAGTAAATAGGGTTTGAGCTGTCTTGCTTTTTTAAAGTATTGACATCAAATTCTAAATGCGTGTCAAGCCGTTTGCTTAAAAAAATAAACCTTAAAGCGTCTTTACCCACATCATCAATCACATCTTTAATCAAAATGAAATTACCCGCTCTTTTACTCATCTTGTAAGGCTCGTTATTTTTGAGCAAGCGCACCATTTGAGCGAGCAAGACTTCAAGATTGTTGGAATCATAGCCCAAAAACTCAAGGCTGGCTTTCACTCTAGCGATATAGCCGTGGTGGTCTGCCCCCCAAATGTTGATATATTTGGTGTAATTTTGCTTGAATTTTTCATCATGATAGACAATATCGCCGGCTAAATAAGTGTAGCTCTTATCTTCTTTAATGAGCACCCGATCGCTTTCATCTTGGTAGAGTGAAGATTTGAGCCAGATTTTAGAATCCCTTTCATAAAGGGCGTTCGCTTTTTCTAATCGTTCAAACACCGCATCTTTATGTTTAAAAGTTTCTCTTTCGCTCGCATAAGAATCAAAATGAATGCCTAAAGCATCTAAATTATCTTTAATTTCTAAAAGCATTAAATCTTTAGCATAGCCGCTTAAAACTTCAATAATAGTCTCTTCGTTTTCTTTAAAAAGGCTTGGCTTTAAATCGTTGTTCGCCTTTTTAGCGATTTCAATGATGTATTCGCCTTTGTAAAAGACTTCTGGGTAAGTTACGCTTTCTTGTAAAACATGCTCTCTGTAAGCGAGCCATACAGAAAGCCCTAACAAGCGGATTTGAGAACCCATGTCATTGACATAATATTCGCATAAAACTTCATGCCCTAAAAAGCGAGCGATTTTAGCCAAACTATCGCCAAACACCGCCCCTCTAGCATGCCCTATGTGTAAAGGCCCTGTAGGGTTAGCGCTCACAAATTCTAAAAAGATTTTTTGAGAACGCTCGCTTTTGGGTTGAGAGCCAAATTTTTCTTTTAATTCCAAAGCCTTTTGGGTGAAACGCTCTAAAAAATCTAAAGAAAGCGTCAAATTGATATAACCCTTACAAGCCACTACGCTGTCAAAAAACCCTTGAGTTTTTTTGTGCGTGCTGATTTTAAGGGCTAACTCTTCAGCGATAACTAAGGGCGATTTTTTAAAAACTTTGGCGAGATTGAAAGCAATGGGCGTAGCGTAATGCCCATGCTCTTTGTCTTTAGGGTATTCAATAATGACTTCAGCTTCTAAAATCTCTTCTAAAACGCCCTTAATGAGAGTGTGCATGTTCAACTTTCTTGTTTGCTTTTAATCTCGCTAGTTTCATGCGCTTTGGTTTGCGTTGCTTGAGCGTCTAGGGTTTTTGGCTCGTTTTTAGCCTCTTCTTCATCGTCTTTCACGGCTTTTTTGAAATTCTTAATCCCACTGCCTAAACCTTTAGCCAATTCGGGGATCTTTTTAGCTCCAAACAACAACACAATCACTAATAAAACAATGACCCAATGCCATATGCTTGTGAATCCGCCCATATTTTACTCCTTAATCTATTGGTTGGTTTTTGTTTGAATTATAGCTTTTTTAAAAAATAATTGATAGGTTTTATAAGGATTCGTTTTTCCAAGCCTTGCATATTTTTTCAAAATTAAACGCTTTTAAGCGATAGACTAAAGTTTTTGCGATGCTCAAGATGATTTCTTTGGATTTTTCTAAATCTTCATTGATGATGAGGTAATCAAAGCTTTCCAAGCACTGCATTTCTTTATAAGCGTTGATCAAGCGTTTTTCTATCGTCTCTTTAGAATCCGTCCCCCTTAAAAGCAAGCGCTCTTTTAAAATCTCTTGGTTTTTGGTGCTAATAAAGACTGAGCATGCGTTAGGGTAATGCTTTTTAAGGATCTCATGCCCTTGCACATCAATATCAAAAATGACGATTTTGCCCTCTTTTAAGGCTTTTTCTACAGGGATTTTAGAAGTGCCATAGTAGTGGTTATGCACGATCGCCCATTCTAAAAACTGCCCTTTTTCTATGCCTTGTTTGAATTCTTCTTCGCTGACAAAATTGTAATGCAAGCCATCAACTTCGCCCTCTCTGGGCTTTCGTGTGGTGGTGGAAAGGGAAAAATGGGTTTTTGGGATTTTTTCTTGCAAATACTTTGTAAGGGTGCTTTTACCCGCTCCGCTAGGGCCTGAAAGGATGAGTAAATTAAAATCATTATGCATCAGGTTTTTTATCCTCTAAAGCGATTTTAATGCTTAAGGTTTTGTTTTCTAAAAGGCTTTTTAAGGACTCTTGATTCAGGCTTTTTAATAAATCCTGCAAATTCAAGCGCAATTCTAAAGGGCTGGAAGTTTTATCGCTTTTTTGGGGGTTTTTTGCGTTTTCTTGTGGGGTTTCTGTAACGCTCTCTTTAGGGGTTTCTGTGGCGTTTTCATTATTAGGGGTTTTTGCAACGGCTTCATTTAAAAAGGGCAATTCTTCCCCCATCGCTTGAGCCATCACCGGCTCAGGAATGTCTTCAATGCTTTCGTAATGGTCTTCTTGGGGTTTTTCATCTTGGGTTTGTGGCGTTTCTTTTTCTTGCGGAGTTTCTGCGATTTCTTGGGTTTCTTCTTGTGGGGTTTCTTTTTCTTGCACTTGGGGGATTTCTACATCTTGCGGAGTTTCTGCGATTTCTTGTTTTTCTAACTCGTTCGCTTGGGTTTCTTGGAGAGCTTCTGTGCTTTCTTGCGTTTTTTCTTTAGGAACTTCTAATTCTTGTGCTTGGGTTTTTTCGGTAACAACTTCTTGGATTTCTTTATCTTGTGGAATTTCTGCGTTTTCTTGCGTTTCTTTTTTATCCTTGTTAGAGTTTTCTTGGATTTCTTTGACTAATTCTTGCATGGCCTCTAATTCTTGCGTGCTTGGGGAATCTTGTGTTTTTTCTTGTTTTTCTTCCTTATTTTCTTGCGTTTCTTCTTTGATTGGCTCTTGTTCTTGCGTTTTTTCTTTGATCTCTTCCTTAACTTCTTCTTGCGTTTCCAACTCTTTAGAAACTTCTTCATCTTTGGGGATTTCACTCTCTTGTGTTTCATTATCTTTAGGCTTTTCTTCTTGGGGCGTTTCTTTAACCTCTTCTTTTTCTTCTTGGGGCGTTTCTTTAACCTCTTCTTTTTCTTCTTGCGCATCTAAAGTGGGGAGTAGTTGCTCTTCATTGTTAGGCTCTTCTTTGGCTAGGGCTTCTAAATCGCCTAAATTTTCTAACTCGTCCCAATTGGTTTCTAAAACTTCTTGAGTTGGGTCTAAATTCTGGCTAGGCTCTGGCTCGCTTATGTTAGAGCCAAGCTTTTTTTGAAGGATTTTTAAAACTTCAGTGGGTAAAAAAGGTTTTTTCATTTTCACCTCAAAGCCCTCTAAGAAGGGTTGCGCTTCATTGCCCTTTTTATACATGCACACGCTGTTTTTATTTTGAGAGATGGTTTCTTTTAATTCTAGCCAATCCACTTGGTCTAGTTTTTCCAAACATTCATCATCGGCTATCAAAAGCCATTCTGGATCTTTTTTAAGGCGTGCGGATAGCTCTTGATAGTGGTTAAAATTTTCCATAGGCAATTCTAATTTCTTAGAGACACTCTCAAGCAGCTTTGCGATCATGGGGTTTTGGTTGAATAGAATCATTTTCATTTTAGGGACTCCTTATTTTATTAAGAAACGCTTCTTTAAGCCTATCAATTTTTATCGCTTTTTTTAGATCTTTTATTATAATCAAAAATCCACTTGGTTGGTTGTTTTTATCATGAGTGTAATTTAAAATTAAGGATCATTTGATGTTAAACAAATTTAAAAAAATCGTTGGCGTGGGTGTGTTGGTGGGCTGTTTAGGGGTTTTGCAAGCTAAAAACAGCTTATTTGTCTTACCTTATGAGCAAAGAGAGGCTTTAAACGCTTTAATTTCTGGGATTAGCAGTGCCAGAGAGAGCGTGAAAATCGCTATCTATAGTTTCACGCACAGAGATATTGCAAGAGCGATTAAAAGCGTAGCGAGTAAGGGGATTAAGGTGCAAATCATTTATGATTACGGGAGCAATCATAGCAATAATCAATCCACTATCGGCTATTTGGACAAATACCCTAACACGAAAGTGTGCTTATTAAAAGGGCTTAAGGCTAAAAACGGGAATTATCATGGCATCATGCACCAAAAAGTAGCGATCATTGATGATAAGATCGTGTTTTTAGGCTCAGCGAATTGGAGCAAAAACGCTTTTGAAAACAATTACGAAGTGCTTTTAAAAACCGATGACACAGAAACAATCCTCAAAGCCAAGAGTTACTACCAAAAGATGTTAGGAAGTTGCGTTGGGTTTTAAAGCCCTTTAGAAGTGGTAATTATACCCCACATAAAAGGCAAAGACCCTACGCATTTGAACCTTGAGTGCATCAGTGGTGTAGTATTTGTTATTAATGGTGGGGAATTTAAAACCGATTTCAAATTCATGTTCATCTACAAATAAAGCCTTGAAACCAAAGTTAAAGAGGAATTGAAAAGAGGTGTTATCAACCGCACTGCTGTTAGTGATGCCTAATAATTCCTGCCCTTTACTGCCAATATACCAGCTATTCCCCGCAATCGCAATCCCCCCAAAAACGCCAATATCCACGCTAATATCATCTTGATAGAAACTCCCTTGGAAGAAATTCCACATCGCATCCACGCCCACGCCATAAGTGATCATGTTATTGCCGCCATAATAGCCTTTAGGGTATCTCATGCCATAGCCTTGCCAGTCTAAAAAAGCAAAATAGCGCAAGCCCAAGATTTTATCCGGATGGAAAAAGTGGTTATAGCCCATGACTAATCCAATCCCATTAGATCCCATGTTGGTGAGTTTTCTAACGCTATTAACGCTAGTTATGATATTGGTGTAACCGGTTTGATAGTTAGTAATTTCTCTAACTTCATGGATATTAGTCATTAAATTGATAGAACCTGTTTGGTAATTGACTCCCATATACAAATTTTTTGTCCAAGAAGGTGCTGCGCTTTCTTCTTTAGCTACTAAGGCGTGTGTCAGCAAGCTCACACCAACTAACATTTTTAACAAGGTTCTCAATTTTATCTCCTGCAAGTTAAGTTTCATTATAAAGATCTAAATTTTACAACAACTTACTCAAAATTAAGCATTTATTCTTTATAAGAGAGTATAATTTAAGGCTTAAAATAACTCAAGTAAGGCTAATGGATGAAAAAAGCACTTTATTTAGGGGCTGTTGCGTTTAGCGTTGCATTCAGCATGGCATCAGCCAATGAGCCAAAAATTGATTTTAACCCTCCTAATTATGTAGAAGAAACCCCCTCTAAAGAATTTATCCCTGAATTGAACAAGTTGGGGAGTTTGTTTGGGCAGGGTGAGCGTCCTTTATTTGCGGACAGGAGGGCGATGAAGCCTAACGATTTGATCACAATCATTGTTTCTGAAAAAGCGAGCGCGAATTATTCCAGCTCTAAAGATTATAAAAGCGCTTCAGGGGGTAATTCCACGCCCCCAAGACTCACTTATAACGGGCTAGATGAAAGAAAGAAACAAGAAGTGCAGTATTTAGACGATAAGAATAATTATAATTTCACCAAATCCAGCAATAACACGAATTTTAAAGGCGGTGGCTCGCAAAAAAAGAGCGAAGATTTAGAGATCGTGTTGAGCGCTCGAATCATTAAAGTGCTAGAAAACGGGAATTATTTCATCTATGGGAATAAGGAAGTGCTAGTGGATGGGGAAAAGCAAATCCTTAAGGTGAGTGGGGTGATCCGCCCTTATGATATTGAAAGGAATAACACCATCCAATCCAAGTTTTTGGCTGACGCTAAGATTGAATACACGAATTTAGGGCATTTGAGCGATTCCAATAAAAAGAAATTCGCTGCTGATGCGATGGAAACCCAAATGCCTTATTAAAAAGAGCAAAGCCTAGCATGAGAGCGATCGCTATTGTTTTAGCCAGAAGTTCCAGTAAAAGAATCAAAAATAAAAATATTATTGATTTTTTCAATAAACCCATGTTCGCTTACCCTATTGAAACGGCACTAAATTCCAAGCTCTTTGAAAAGGTGTTTATCTCTAGCGATAGCATGGAGTATGTTCATTTAGCTAAAAATTATGGGGCGAGTTTTTTGAATTTGCGCCCTAAAGTTTTAGCAGACGATAGAGCCACGACTTTAGAGGTGATGGCCTATCACATGAAAGAATTAGAATTAAAAGATGAAGATATTGCGTGTTGCTTGTATGGCACTTCAGCGCTTTTACAAGAAAAACATTTAAAAAACGCTTTTGAAATGTTAAAAGAAAATACGGATTATGTTTTCACATGCTCTCCATTCAGCGCTTCGCCCTATCGTTCTTTTAGCCTTGAAAACGGCGTTCAAATGGCTTTTAAAGAGCATTTAAACACGTGCACGCAAGATTTAAAAACGCTCTATCATGACGCAGGATTGCTTTATATGGGGAAGGCTCAAGCCTTTAAAGAAATGCGGCCTATTTTTAGTCAAAATTCTATCGCTTTAGAATTATCGCCCTTAGAAGTCCAAGATATTGACACTTTAGAAGATTTAGAATTAGCCAAGCTCAAATACAGCCGTTTGAAAAACGCATGCCAGTAAAAATTTTGTGCGATTGCTTTTTAACAAGCGGTTTAGGGCATGTGAGGCGTTGTGAAAAAATCCTTTCTTGTATAGAAAAATTAGGGGTTAAAACGGATCTTTATTTATATAAGCACAATAATATAAGCATGTTTTTAGAGGGCGTTGGCAATGATGATTTTTTGATTATAGATAGCTATTGTTTAAATTCAAAGGATTTTTATCTTTTAAAAGAAAAAGCTAAAAGCCTTATGGTCATAGAAGATAAAGAGCATGCTAAGGGGTTTTACCCTAAAAACACCAAGATCCTAAATTTCACGCTGAATGCTTTAAAACACTACCATTATTTATCAAAAGATTATCAGTATTATTTGGGGGTGGGGTTTTACCCTGTTGATATGCGTTTTGTCTATGAGCGCCCTATCAATACAGAAAACAAAGAAGTGCTGATCACTCTAGGGGGGAGCGAGCAAAAAATGCTCAAAGAGATAGTCAAAATTTTAGAAAATAAGAATGTGAATTTGCATATCATTTCACCTTATACGCCTAAAAATCCTCCCAAAAACACGCATTATTACAGCCCTTTAAACCCCTTAGAGTTCAGTTCTTTGATGAAATCTTGCGCTTGTGCTATTAGCGCTTCGGGTCAAACCCTCTATGAATTAGCCCTTTCTCAAACGCCCTCTCTTATCATTCCCATCGCTTCTAATCAAATCCTTCAAAGCAAGGAGTTTGAAAGCTTGGGCATTTTCAAACAAACGAGTTTAAAAACTCTAGCTAAAGATTTTGAAAATTTACAAGTTCAAAAAAATCAAGCCTGGGCAAAAACCCTGACCTTTGGGAGTGAATTAGAGGGCGCATTAAGGGAGTTTTTAGAGATTTGAAAAAAAATTATTCTTATAAAAATATCCAAGCGATTGATTTTGCGCATTTAAACGATGAAGAAAAGTTGTTGGTTTTAGAGTTTCGTAACCACCCAAACACTGCCTTATGGATGTATAGCGCTTTTATTTCTTTAAAAACGCATTTGCAATTCATAGAAGATTTAAAAAACTCGCCAAACCACCGCTATTTTTTGTTTAAAGAAGAGGGCGTTTATTTAGGGGTTGGCTCTATCACTAAAATCAATTTTTTTCATAAGCATGGGTATTTGGGGATTTATAAAAACCCTTTTTTGAAAAATAGGGGAGAAACTATTTTAAAAGCCTTAGAACGCATCGCTTTTGAAGAGTTCCAATTAAATTCTTTGCACTTAGAAGTGATGGAAAACAATTTCAAAGCGATCGCTTTTTATGAAAAAAACCACTATGAGTTAGAGGGGCGTTTGAAAGGCTTTATTTTTAAAGATAAGGAGTTTATAGACGTTCTTTTGTATTATAAGGATAAGAAAGGATATAACGATCAATCTCTTCTAAAACTTTAGGGCAAATTTCTAGTTTTAAATCCAGCACGCTTAAAGGCAAGTTGCAATCTTGTAATTTGACGAGATCTTTTGAAGTAACCAATAAGGAAGTGGCGTTATTTTGATAAAACTCTTTTTCTAAAAGCTTCAAATCAAAAGGGGCATGATCTCTAAAATACAATTTTTTAACCACTTCTTTAGGTAAAAATTCATCAAGCCTGCTAGGATTAGCGATAGCCGTTACTAAAAGCATGCGTTTGGTGGGGTGAGAAATTGAGGTGATTCTTTTATAATCCCTATCTTCTGTAACGACTAAATGGGCTTCTTTATAGCTTTTGATGCTTTCTCTATACAACCCGCTGGGCAAACAAAAGGGGTAGTAGGGGGGGACTTTAGGCTTTAAAAGCAAATTGAATTGGTTGAAATTAAACCTGAAACCATCGTCTAAAAACACGATCTTTGATCCTAATTCAAGGGCTTTCAAAATGCCTAGCTCTCTTTTTTCGCTCACAATCACGCTCGCTTGTTTTAAATTTAAGGCTAAAAGATAGGCTTCATCGCCCGCTGTTTGTTGGGAAGCTAAAATGTTTCCTTTAACGCTTACCACCACTAAGCCTTTAGAATCTCGTTGGTACCCCCTAGAGACAACTGCCACTTCTTGGTATCTTGGAGCGGTTTCTAAAATAAAGGGCGTTTTACCGCTTCCCCCAGCGATGAGGTTGCCTATGCTGATAATGGGGATTTTAAAATCATGCTTTTTAGCGGTTTTTCGTTTAATTGTGGCAATAAATTGATAGATTAAAGAAAAAGGATAGAGTGCGAAAATCAACCCCTTTTGCAAAAGAGTGGGGTCATAAAAATAGCGCTCTAAAAAGGGTTTATCGCTTTTCATTCAGGGTTAAATCGTTTGGCGATGGTGGGTAATTCTAATTTAAAAGCGTTTTTTTGGATACGGCTTATGATGTTTTTTACTAAAATTTCATCATGGCCTAGTTGGGTGAGCGTTTCTAAATGGATGGGCTTTGTTTGAAACAACGCTTCAATATCCTTCAATAAAGGGTCAATCATGCTATAAGGATAGCCTAAATCTTTTTCATCGCTTTGCCCTACAAATAAATCCGCACTAGGGGGCTTGTTTAAAATCTTTTTAGGGATATTTAAATAATAAGCGAGTTCATAAACTTCGGTTTTAAATAATTCCCCAATCGGGTTGATCGCGCACGCCAAATCCCCAAATAAAGTGCCATAACCTAGCATTCTTTCGCTTTTATTGCTCGTGCCAACGACTAAAGAATCGCTTTTTAAAGAATAATCGTATAAAAAAGCCATGCGCAATCTTGCACAAAAATTCCCCTTTCTAGTAAGGCTTGCGTCTTTAAAATGAGAGCCAAAGATGGCATCATAGGGAGCGATAGAATATTCTGTATAAGGGATAGAAAAGGTTTCGCACAAATTTAAAGCGTCTGTTTTACTTTCTGGCATAGAGACTGAAGATGGCATTAAAAGGGCATGGGCGTTTTCTTTAAAAACCTTTTGACACAGCACCCCAACGACCGCGCTATCTAGCCCCCCGCTCAGCCCGTAAACGACTTTTTTAAAGCCTTTTTTTTGAACTTCTTTTTCTAAAAAATCGCATAAATAAGCGATGAGTTTTTGGTAATCTTTTTGCATGCTTTAAATTATAATAGAAAAAACGCATCGTTTAAGTGAAAAATTAGCTTTTATTGCTATAATTCTCGTTTCACTTCTTTAAAAGTGCTCGTAGCTCAGCTGAATAGAGCAACAGGTTGCGGTCCTGTAGGTCGGGGGTTTGAATCCCTCCGAGCACACCATTTCTTAATATTCTGCATGTTTTTAAACATTATCGCTCCCATTATGGTAAAATAAATACTTGCTTAAACACGCTAGGAGATTTGATTTTGGCATTACCCATTTATTATGATAAAGACATTGATTTAGGCGTTATCCAATCCTTACAAGTGGGCGTTATTGGCTATGGCGCGCAAGGAGAGGCCCAAGCGCTCAATTTGAGGGACTCTAAAGTAAAGGTGCGTATTGGCTTGTATCAAGGGAGTTTGAGCGTTTCAAAGGCAAAAAAAGAGGGCTTTGAGGTGCTAGAAGTCAAGGAATTAGTCCAACAATCTGATGTGATCATGGTATTACTCCCGGATGAATTGCATAAGGAAGTGTTAGAAAAAGAAGTGATCCCTTTTTTAAAAGAGGGGCAAATTATAGGCTTTGCTCATGGTTTTAGCGTGCATTTCAATCAGGTTGTTATTCCAAAAGGCGTGGGCGCGATTTTAGTCGCACCAAAAGGGCCAGGGAGTGCTTTAAGAGAAGAATACCTTAAAAATAAGGGCTTATACCATCTAATCGCCATAGAGCAAGAAAATTCAAAAAATAACGCTAAAGCGGTGGCTTTAAGCTATGCCAAAGCGATGGGTGGGGGGAGAATGGGGGTTTTAGAAACGAGCTTTAAAGAAGAATGCGAGAGCGATTTATTCGGCGAGCAAGCGGTTTTGTGCGGGGGGTTAGAAGCGATTGTGAGAATGGGGTTTGAAACCTTGATCAAGGCAGGATACCCTGAAGAATTAGCCTATTTTGAATGCGTGCATGAAGTGAAATTGGTGGCGGATTTATTGCACTATAAGGGGGTAGAGGGCTTAAGGAAACACATTTCTAACACCGCTGAATTTGGGGCGATTAAAGCTAGAGAGCCTATGGGAAATCTGTTAGAAAAACGCATGCAAAAAATCTTAAAAAAGATTCAAAACGGCGCATTCGCTAAAGATTTTTTACTAGAAAAGAGCTTGAATTACCCCAGGTTAAACACAGAGAGAAAAGCCCTTAAAGAGACTAAAATAGAACAAATTGGAGAAATTTTACGTGCCCCATTCAATCATAAAAAATAAATCATTAAATTAAAAGGAATCATATGGCAATAGTAATTACTATCACTTCAGGTAAGGGGGGCGTGGGTAAAAGCACCACCACGGCTAATTTAGCGATTGGCTTGGCTGAGAGCGGTAAAAAAGTCGTAGCGGTTGATTTTGACATAGGCCTTAGGAACTTGGATATGATTTTAGGCTTAGAAAACCGCATTGTTTATGATGTGGTGGATGTGATGGAAAAAAATTGCAACCTTTCGCAGGCTTTAATCACGGATAAAAAGACGAAAAACCTTTCTTTTTTAGCGGCTTCACAAAGCAAGGATAAAAATGTTTTAGATAAGGAAAAAGTAGCGATTTTAATCAACGCTTTAAGGGCGGATTTTGACTATATTTTGATTGACTCACCGGCTGGGATTGAAAGCGGTTTTGAGCATGCGATTTTGCATGCGGACATGGCGTTAGTGGTGGTAACGCCGGAGGTAAGTTCTTTAAGAGATAGCGATAGAGTGATTGGCATTATTGATGCGAAGTCTAATCGGGCTAAAAAGGGCATGGAGGTGCACAAGCATTTGATAATCAATCGCTTAAAACCTGAATTAGTGGCAAATGGCGAAATGATTTCCATAGAAGAAGTGCTTAAGATTTTGTGCTTGCCTTTAATTGGGATCATTCCTGAAGACAGCCATATTATTTCAGCGACCAACAAGGGCGAGCCGGTGATCCGCACAGACTGCGAGAGCGCGAAAGCTTACCAACGCATCACCAGACGGATTTTAGGCGAAGAAGTGGAATATGTGGAATTTAAGGCTAAAAAAGGCTTTTTTAGCGCGTTAAAAGGGATATTTTCATGAGTTTGTTTGATTTTTTTAAAAACAAAGGGAGTGCGGCTACTGCAACCGACCGATTAAAATTGATCTTAGCCAAAGAGCGCACCTTAAATTTACCCTACATGGAAGAAATGCGTAAAGAAATCATTGCTGTGATTCAAAAATACACTAAATCTTCAGACATCCATTTCAAAACCCTTGATAGCAACCAGAGCGTGGAAACGATTGAAGTGGAAATTATACTGCCTAAATAGTTTGAAATGAAAAGTAATTTCCAATACAGCGCACTAGAAAATACCCCTAAAGCCTTTGACATTCTCAAAGACCCCCCTAAAAAGCTCTATTGTGTGGGCGATACCAAGCTTTTAGAAGCGCCTTTAAAAGTGGCTATCATAGGCACAAGAAGACCCACCCCTTACAGCAAGCAACACACGATCACTCTAGCTAGAGAGCTTGCTAAAAATGGTGCGGTTATTGTGAGCGGGGGAGCGTTAGGCGTGGATATTATCGCTCAAGAAAACGCCTTACCAAAAACGATCATGCTTTCGCCTTGCAGTTTGGATTTGATCTATCCTACGAATAACCATAAAGTGATCCAAGAAATCGCGCAAAAGGGCTTGATTTTAAGCGAATATGAAAAGGATTTCATGCCCGTTAAAGGCTCTTTTTTAGCGAGAAACCGCCTGGTGATCGCTTTAAGCGATGCGGTAATTATCCCCCAAGCGGATTTGAAAAGCGGCTCTATGAGCAGTGCGAGATTAGCCCAGAAATACCAAAAACCCTTATTTGTTTTACCCCAGCGCCTGAATGAGAGCGATGGCACTAATGAGCTTTTAGAAAAAGGGCAGGCTCAAGGGATATTTAATATTCAAAATTTTATAAACACCCTTTTAAAAGACCACCATTTAAAAGAAATGCCTGAAATCAAAGACGAATTTTTGGAATATTGCGCCAAAAACCCGAGCTATGAAGAGGCGTATCTCAAATTTGGGGACAAGCTTTTAGAATACGAGCTGTTGGGTAAGATTAAACGCATCAATCATATCGTGGTGTTAGCGTGATTTTGGCATGCGATGTGGGACTGAAGCGCATTGGGATCGCTGCACTTTTAAACGGCGTTATTTTGCCTTTAGAAGCGATTTTGCGCCACAACAGGAATCAGGCCTCTAGGGATTTGAGCGATTTATTGAGGGAAAAAAACATTCAGGTGCTGGTGGTGGGCAAGCCTAGTGAAAGCTATGCGGACACCCACGCCCGCATTGAGCATTTTATCAAGCTTGTAGATTTTAAGGGCGAAATCGTTTTTATTAATGAAGATAATTCCAGCATAGAAGCTTATGAAAATTTAGAGCATTTGGGTAGGAAAAATAAGAGGCTCGCTACCAAAGACGGCCGGCTAGATTCTTTGAGCGCTTGTAGGATTTTAGAGCGCTATTGCCAGCAGGTTTTAAAAAATCATTAGGGATAAAGTTCTAATATTAAAAAATACTCAAAGGTATTTTTTACAAGCGCTCTTTTTGGGTTAGGGGGATTAAACGCAAAATATTCCTATCTCCTTATGATTTTTATTGTAAAACAAAACAACTAAAACCCCATTTGTGAAATTAAAAGGTTTTAGTTATCAATATTTGATTATAATAAAGTCCAAATTTTTTAATAAAAGGGAGAGCGTCATGCTAGAAAGTTTCAAAAAAGCTATTTTTAGGGTTTTGTGCTTGGGTTTATTGGGGGGGGGTTAATGGCAGAGCCAACCCCTGAGGAGCTTTTCAATTTGGGTGTAAAGAGTATTGAAACGAAAGATTACATTCAAGCTAAAAAATATTTTGAAAAAGCATGCGATTTGAAATATGGTGGGGGGTGTGGTGCTTTAGGGGATCTGTATGATAATGTAGAAAAAAACTTAATAAAAGCCGATCAACTTTACACTAAAGCGTGTGAGTTAAAAGAAGGTTTGGGGTGTAAGAGATTATGGTCATTATATTATTATGGTCGAGGCGTAGAAAAAAACTTAATAAAAGCCGCTCAATACGCCTCTAAAGCATGCGATTTGAATAATGGTAGTGGGTGTGGTACTTTAGGTTTTTTATATGGAAGTGGGGAGGGGGTGAAACAGGACTCAAAAAAAGCTGTCGCTCTGTATGAAAAATCTTGCGATTTGAATAATGGTTTGGGGTGTTTTAATGCAGGAATATCTTATGGATATGGTCAGGGAGTAGAGAATAACTCTGAAAAAGCCGCTCAATTTTATTCTAAAGCGTGTGATCTGAATAATAATAAGGGGTGTTTTAATTTAGGGGCGTTGTATCAAAATGGTCAGGGAGTAGAAAAAGACTTAATAAAAGTCGCTTATTTTTACACTAAAGCGTGTGATTTAAAAGATGGTTCGGGGTGTTTTAATTTAGGGGAGCTATATTTTGAAAAAGACTCAAAAAAAGCTGTCGCTCTGTTTGAAAAATCTTGCGATTTGAATATTAGTAGGGGGTGTGGTGCTTTAGGGGTTCTATATTATAATGGTCAAGGAGTGGAAAAAGACTTAATAAAAGCCGCTCAATATATCTCTAAAGCTTGCAAGTTAGGAGATCAAAAGGCATGCGAGGTGCTCAAAGAAAAATAAGGGACAAAAAGCATGCGATAGCCTCACCTAGAAACTATTCCGCAAAAGCCCTATTTTAGGGGGTTAGAACATCGCCAAAATGCCCCTTATTCTTTTAAGAAAATATTTTTACTAGGGAGTTTTAATCTTTTTTTGGTATTCTTTTAGGGGTCATTAGTCTTAAAAACTCTTTAAAAACGGATAACCATGAAAATTATGCATCAAGTCAAGGATTTTTTAGATTTTTGCAAGCAAACGATCCACAAAAATTCTAATGAAGCGTTTCAAAAAACCAAACGAGTGCTTTTTAAAGAAAAATCTCAAAAAATCAGGGAGCAAGCGGTTAAAATCGTAGAAAAACGCTTGATAAAAGAGAGCATGCAACTGAGCGATTTTAATGAAGAAGAATTAAAAATCATGTTTGAAGCTGAAGAAAAAAGGTTGTTAGAACAAATCCACGCTAAAGAATTGAAAGAAAAACAAGAAAAAACCACCAAGCATTTTAAAGAAGTTTGGGAAAAGGGCGAGAATGAGCAAGAAAAATAGCGTAATTTCTGGTTTGATGAATTTTTTTAGCGAAAAGAATGAACGCTGGCTGTTAGCCCACAGGCACACGAGGGGGTTTGTGATAGTGGCGTGGCTTTTTAGGTTTAAAAGCATTGCGTTTTCTATTTTGATCACTCTGTTAATTATTTTAGTGGATATTTGGGTTTATAGCGATGTGCGCCAGTTTTTATTGGACACTTCTAGCTCTTTTATTTGGCTTTTGATCGCTTTATTAATCAAGTGGGGCGTGATTGTCATAAGCGTGCGTAAATGCTACCAATTCAGCCAAAAAATGTTTGCACTCATTCAAAGAAAAAGGCAAATCAGAGAGAATTTAAAAAACCGCTCCAACTACAAAGACACCAAAAATGCGGAAAAACTCTCTAATATCGCTGAAGAAATCATTTCAAAAAAACAAGAAGAGTCCCGCCACAAAGAAGATTCTAATAGCGAAAACCATAAAGACAAGCTTTCTAACATTACTGAAGAAATGATTCTTAAAAAACAAGAGGAATTGAAAACTAGAAAGGATAAGGGGGATTAAAAAAAGGCGTATAGAAAACCTTAATCAAAAAAACCCTCCAGTAAAAATAATCAAAAAATAATCAATAAAAGCAATCAGGGGATAATCAATAAAAAAGGGGGTCAATCTTTTAAAAAAGGCATGAAGCGTTCAGGCATTGGGGAAGCGATTTTGTAGATCGCCCCTTTAAATTCAAACTCTAAACTAGTGGCATGGAGCATGAGTGATGGGGTGTTATTTTCGCACTTCAATTGAAGGTATTCTCTAGCGTTTTCATCGGCCACCCCATAAAGCCCTTCGCCCACGATCCTGTGATTTATACTGCTTAAATGCAAGCGGATCTGGTGCGTGCGACCGGTGAGTGGGGTTATTTTAAGCAAGCTTATATCCAAAAAAGGGTTATAGCTTAAAGGCTCAACAAGGGTAATTGAGGGCTTGCCTAAAGGAGAAATTTGAGATCGAATGCGCAAATCTTTTTGAATGTTTTGTGGCGTTAGAATGGGTTTGTCTATAATGATACTTTTATCCACCAACCCATGCACGAGCGCTAAATAAGTTTTTTTTACTTTTTTTTGCATGAAAAGCGCTTTTAAATCCTTAGCACTCTGTAAGGTCTTACCCGCTAAAACTAACCCGCTCGTTTCATAGTCTAGCCTGTGGGCTGGGTGGGCGTTTTTGCCCAAATGCGATTGGATGCAATCCAATAAGCTTTCATGGTAAAAATAGCCTTTAGGGTGGGTATAGACTTGAGCGGGTTTGTCAAACACGCCAAAATCCTTAGCCTCAAAAACAAGCTTTTCTTGTTTTTCATTAGGCTTGAAATAAATCAAGCGAACGGCCCCTTGAATGATTTGAGATTTACGCACGGCTTGTTGGTTTTGTTTTAAGCGTTGTTTGTCAAGGTGCCGTTGGGCTTCTTTTAAAGAGCATTTTAAAATGTCGCGCACCAAAAACAAGGCTTTAGTGGGTTTTAAAATTTCAAATTCTTCTTCAACAAAAGGCACTACAACAAACTTTTAACAAACATTTTAGGCTCATTAGAACACTCATCTAATTCCACGCTAAAAAGCACGCTCACCTTTTCGCCCGCTTTCACAAACCGCTCAGCGTTAAAATAAATCGCCTCTTTGACGCAATCTTTATCTTTAAAACGCAAAACCTGGTGGCTTTCTTTAATGATTTTTTCTTCTATGACTTCTAAATTTTTTGCTTGGAATAGGGGTTCAGGGTTTTCTTGCCCATAAGGTTCGCCCATCTCTATAATCTCTAAAAGCTCTCTGTCAATGTCTTTTAATTTGAGCGTTAAAGGGGGTTCTTCTTCACAAAAAGGCAAGACTTTAAAATCAAAATTTTCTAAAGTTTCAAAGAGCGAGACGATGTTGTTTTTTCCAACGCTCAAACCGCACGCTTGCCTATGCCCTCCATAGCCGAGTAATAAAGAAGAAACCCCATTCAAAGCGTCAATCAAGTCAATATTTGGAGAGCTACGAGCGCTCCCTTTATACACCCCTTCTTTAAAAGTAAAAACCAAGCTTGGCTTTTGAGTGGCTTCCACTAATTTTGAAGCCACAATCCCAAGCACGCCCTCATGCCAATTATCCTTAAAAGCGATGATGATTTTTTCTCCAACCATCGCATGCTTAAAGGCTTCTTCAAAAACCTGCTGTTGGATCATTTTACGCTTCAAATTGCATGCTTTCAAGCGTTCATACAAAGAATAGCCATCTTGAAAATTATTCGCGCTTAAAAAATCCAGGGCTATTTTTGCGTCTTGCATGCGCCCTGCGGAGTTGATTAAGGGGGCGATATTAAAAGAAATATCGCTCGCTTTCAAAGAGCGTTTTCTAAAAACTTCTCTTTGGCGCAAAAACCCCATCGCCCCTAAGGATTCTTTTTGCAAAAAATACAAGGCTTTAGAAACTAAAAAGCGGTTAAAAAAAGTCAAAGGCATCATATCAGCAATAGTCGCCACGCCCGCTAAGCACAACAACTCACTAGAATGGCTTTTTTCTTTGCCTAAAAGTTGGTGGATTCCATAGCACAAATAAAACGCCACTAACGCCCCGCACACTTCCTTTTGGATAAAATCACAATCCGGTTGCTTGGGGTTGATTATTGCATAAGCGTCTGGGACTTCATCATTATTTAAGCAATGGTGATCGGTGATGATTAGGGTGTAGTTTTTTTCTTTACAAAATCGCGCGGCTTCAAAGGCGCTAATTCCGTTATCCACGGTGATAATCAAAGGGGCGTGGTGTTTTTCTAAAAATTTTTTAGAAATCCCATAGCCATCCATGAAGCGATTAGGGATTGCAATGCGGACATGCTTATAGTTCAGGCTTTCAAAGAATTTTGCCATGATAGTAGAGCTAATCACGCCGTCAGCGTCATAATCGCCCACCACTAAAATCTCTGTGCGCTTTTCCATCGCTTCTATAATCTTGAGTGCGGCTTTTTTCAAGTCTTTAAATAAAAAGGGGCTAGGAAACCCTTTTTCATTATAAGCGATAGAAGCCAATCGCTCTTTGATTTGAGCTTTAAGCTTTTGTTTCATCTTTTAGATTAGGATTTAGAAAGAGCGCTCTTAATGAAATCCAAAATAATAGGGTTAGGGCTTTGCAACCTGGAGGTAAATTCCGGGTGGAATTGCACCCCCACAAAGAATGGGTGATCTTCTAATTCAATCGCTTCAATCAAATGATTCGCTCCAAGACCCACCACTTTCAAGCCCTTATTTTCCCACTCTTGGCGGTATTTGGGGTTGATTTCATAACGATGGCGGTGCCTTTCTTTAATGCTAGGCTTTTTATAAGCTTTTTCTAGCAAGCTGTTAGGCATGATTTCGCATTCGTATTCGCCTAATCGCATGGTGCCACCCAATGGCGAATTATAGGTGCGCACCTGTTTTTGGTGGTTTTGATCCATAAAATCTTCAATCAAATACACCACAGGGTATTCGCAGCGTTGGTTAAATTCCGTAGAGTTAGCCCCTTTTAAACCCAAAACATTGCGGCAAAACTCCACGATCGCTAATTGCATGCCCAAACAAATCCCTAAAAAGGGGAGTTTTTCTAATCTAGCCCTTTGAATGGCGCAAATTTTGCCCTCAATCCCTCTTTCTCCAAAGCCCCCCGGCACTAAAATCGCATCAACGCCCTCTAAATCCGTCTTTTCATTAAAATTCTCGCTATCTAGCCATTCAATATTGACTTGCGTATCCAAATGCACCCCCGCGTGGATTAGGGCTTCAATCAAGGATTTATAAGATTCTTTTAAGCTTAGATACTTGCCCACAAAACCAATTTTGACTTTGTGTTTAGGAGCGATAATCTTTTCTACTAAAGTGTTCCAAGCCGCCATTTTGGGGTGTAATTTATTCAAATTAAAGCGTCTGGCAATGGGGGTCAAAATGCCTTCTTGCAAGAAAAGAATGGGGCATGCGTAAATGCTTTTAGTGTCTGTGGCCACAATCACGCTGTCTTGCTCCACATCGCAACTCAAAGCGATCTTTTTTTTCAATTCTTTATCCAAAGGCTTAGGCGATCTGGCCAAAATGATTTGAGGGGTTACGCCAAGGCGCCTTAATTCCTGGACGGAATGTTGCGTGGGTTTGGTTTTTAATTCGTTAGTGGTTTGGATATAGGGGATCAAGGTTACATGCACATTAATGACTTTTTCATTCCCTAATTCCAATTTAAGCTGGCGGATCGCTTCCAAATAAAACATGCCCTCCATATCGCCCACGGTTCCGCCCACTTCCACGATTAAAAAATCCAACCCCTTAGCCGCGCTTTTAATGCGCCTTTTAATTTCATCGGTTACATGGGGGACGATTTGAATGGTTTTGCCTAAATATTCCCCTTTCCTTTCATTTTCTATCACGCTTGAAAAAATCTGCCCGGTAGTGAAATTGTTCAACCTCGTTAAATTCCTATTCAAAAAGCGTTCATAATGCCCGATGTCTAAATCCGTTTCAGCGCCATCGCTAGTTACAAACACTTCCCCATGCTCTAAAGGGCTCATGGTGCCTGGATCAATATTAATATAAGGATCAATCTTCAAAATAGAAACCTGGTAATTGCAATGCTGCAAAAGCGTAGCGATTGAAGAAGATGAAATCCCTTTCCCTAGAGAGCTTAACACACCCCCTGTAACGAATATAAATTTGGCTCTATCCATAAGTTATTGCGTTCCTTTGATTTTTACTTCTTAAAATTGTAGTCTAAAAAGGGTTAAAAAGCTTTAAAAGAGAGCAAAAATTAAAGCGATTTCAAAAAAAAAAAAAACAATTTCAGTTTCTTATTAGCTAGGTTTGATTAGAATAAAAAGCTTTTATGTGTTTAAACTTCATTGTCTTAAAACTTTTAAGAGCAATTTTAAAGTTCGTTGGCGTATAGTATCAAGTTTTAATGAACTAACTAAAAGGGTTTTAAATAATGGCTGAAAATTCTTTCAAAAATGTTTCTACACAACCCAAAATATTTTTCTTATTACAAGTTAAAACCCTATTTCTTTTAGGAGGCGTTTTTAGTGCGTTTTTTATCCTTATTGCTGGCTTAGTTTTTTTTGATTACGCTAATTCAATGGATAACGCCATTTTTAACTTGATGCGTTCAAATTCTTCTAACCCTATTTTAGATCAAACGCTCCAACGCATTGTTTTTTTAGGCTCTTCTCAATTCGTGTTGCCTTTGAGTTTGTTAGTGGGGGTGTTTTTAAGCCTTTATCGCAGAAATTTAGCGCTTGGGGTGTGGTTTGTGTTAAGCGTGGTTATATTTGAAGCCCTTTTAGAATCTTTAAAACACCTTTTTACGCATTTTGTTCAATGGCTTTCGCACAGCACTAATTTCCCTAGTGCTACTGCACTCTCTTTGACGCTCTTTTATGGGTTGCTTGTTTTATTGATACCCCATTTCATCGCTCATAAAACGCTCCAAAATATTCTTGTTTATGGCTTATTGGGTTTGATTCTTTTAATAAGCTTAGCGCTGATTGTTTTAGGGGTGTCTTTTAGCAGTGTTTTAGGAGGGTTTTGTTTAGGAGCGTTGGGGGCTTGTTTTTCCATAGGGATTTATTTGAGCGTGTTCCAAAAGATCTAAGTGAACGGCTTAAAAGAATGAAAATTTTATCAAGGTTTTAATATTGGATTTAAAGGTATTATTGCAACGGATTGTTGATTTTTTCATCAAGCTCAATAAAAAGCAAAAAATCGCCCTGATCGCAGCGGGGGTTTTGATCACCGCTTTGCTTGTGTTTTTGTTGCTCTATCCTTTTAAAGAAAAAGACTACGCGCAAGGGGGCTATGGGGTTTTATTTGAAAGATTGGACTCTAGCGATAACGCTTTAATCTTACAGCACCTCCAGCAAAACCAAATCCCTTATAAAATCTTAAAAGACGACACCATTCTCATCCCTAAAGATAAAGTGTATGAAGAAAGGATCACGCTGGCTTCTCAAGGGATCCCTAAAACGAGTAAAGTGGGCTTTGAAATCTTTGACACTAAAGACTTTGGAGCGACTGATTTTGATCAAAATATCAAACTCATTCGTGCCATTGAGGGGGAATTGTCGCGCACGATTGAAAGTTTAAACCCCATTTTGAAAGCCAATGTGCATATTGCAATCCCTAAAGACAGCGTGTTTGTGGCTAAAGAAGTGCCTCCTAGTGCTTCAGTGATGCTCAAACTCAAGCCTGACATGAAGCTTTCACCCACTCAAATTTTAGGGATTAAAAATTTAATCGCTGCAGCTGTGCCTAAACTCACGACAGAAAATGTGAAAATCGTGAATGAAAACGGCGAATCAATAGGCGAAGGCGATATATTAGAAAACTCCAAAGAATTAGCCCTAGAGCAATTGCGTTACAAACAAAATTTTGAAAACATTTTAGAAAATAAGATTGTCAATATCTTAGCCCCTATTGTGGGGGGTAAAAACAAGGTGGTCGCAAGGGTTAATGCGGAGTTTGATTTCAGCCAAAAGAAAAGCACTAAAGAGACTTTTGATCCCAATAATGTCGTAAGGAGCGAGCAGAATTTAGAAGAAAAAAAAGAAGGCGCTCCTAAAAAACAAGTCGGCGGTGTGCCTGGGGTTGTGAGCAATATCGGGCCTGTGCAAGGATTGAAAGACAATAAAGAGCCAGAAAAATACGAAAAATCTCAAAACACGACCAATTATGAAGTGGGTAAAACCATTAGCGAGATCAAGGGCGAGTTTGGCACTTTAGTGCGTTTGAATGCGGCGGTTGTGGTGGATGGCAAGTATAAAATCGCGCTTAAAGATGGGGCGAATACTTTAGAATACGAGCCTTTGAGCGATGAATCGCTTAAAAAAATCAACGCTCTAGTGAAACAAGCCATTGGCTATAATCAAAATAGAGGCGATGATGTGGCGGTGAGTAATTTTGAGTTTAACCCTATGGCACCCATGATTGATAACGCTACTTTGAGCGAAAAAATCATGCACAAAACTCAAAAAATCTTAGGCTCATTCACGCCTTTAATCAAGTATGTTTTGGTGTTTATAGTGCTATTTATTTTCTATAAAAAAGTGATTGTGCCTTTCAGCGAACGCATGCTGGAAGTGGTGCCTGATGAAGATAAGGAAGTGAAATCCATGTTTGAAGAAATGGATGAAGAAGAAGATGAATTGAACAAACTCGGCGATTTGAGGAAAAAAGTAGAAGATCAATTAGGGCTTAATGCAACCTTTAGCGAAGAAGAAGTAAGATATGAAATTGTTTTAGAAAAGATTAGAGGGACCCTTAAAGAGCGCCCTGATGAAATCGCAATGCTCTTTAAGCTCCTAATCAAAGATGAAATCTCTTCAGACAGCGCGAAAGGCTAAAAAGATAAAAGGTTAAAAATGGCGACCAAGCTTACCCCCAAACAAAAGGCCCAATTAGACGAACTCTCCATGAGTGAAAAAATCGCTATTTTACTCATTCAAGTGGGCGAAGACGCCACAGGCGAGATTTTAAGGCATTTAGACATTGACTCCATTACAGAGATTTCTAAGCAAATCGTGCAATTAAACGGCACAGACAAGCAAATCGGCGCGGCGGTTTTAGAGGAATTTTTTGCGATTTTTCAGTCTAACCAATACATCAATACCGGCGGTTTAGAATACGCCAGAGAGCTTTTAACCAGGACTTTAGGGAGCGAAGAAGCCAGAAAAGTGATGGATAAACTCACTAAAAGCTTGCAAACGCAAAAAAACTTCGCTTATTTAGGCAAAATCAAGCCCCAACAACTCGCTGATTTCATCATTAACGAACACCCTCAAACCATTGCCTTGATTTTAGCCCACATGGAAGCCCCTAATGCGGCTGAGACTTTGAGCTATTTCCCTGATGAAATGAAAGCGGAGATTTCTATTAGAATGGCGAATTTAGGCGAAATATCGCCCCAAGTGGTTAAAAGGGTTTCCACGGTGTTAGAAAACAAACTAGAATCGCTCACTAGCTATAAAATTGAAGTGGGTGGTTTAAGAGCGGTGGCTGAAATCTTTAACCGCTTAGGCCAAAAGAGCGCTAAAACCACGCTCGCTCGCATTGAAAGCGTGGATAACAAGCTCGCCGGTGCGATTAAAGAAATGATGTTCACTTTTGAAGACATATCCAAACTAGACAATTTCGCTATCAGAGAGATTTTAAAAGTAGCGGATAAAAAAGACTTGTCTTTAGCTTTAAAAACTTCTACCCAAGATTTAACCGATAAATTCTTAAACAACATGAGCAGTCGGGCAGCAGAGCAGTTTGTAGAAGAAATGCAATATCTTGGGGCAGTCAAAATCAAAGATGTGGATGTGGCCCAAAGGAAAATCATTGAAATCGTGCAGAGCTTGCAAGAAAAAGGCGTGATCCAAACCGGTGAAGAGGAAGATGTCATTGAATAGCCGTAAAAACTTGATCCAAAAAGACCATCTAAATAAGCATGACATTCAAAAATACGAATTTAAGAGCATGGCAAACTTGCCCCCTAAAACTAATCCTAATGGCGCGTCTTTAGAAACGCCTAACCCAGAAGAGCCTTTGGAAAAAAAAGCGATAGAAAACGATTTGATTGATTGCTTATTGAAAAAAACCGATGAGCTTTCAAGCCATTTAGTGAAATTGCAAATGCAATTTGAAAAAGCCCAAGAAGAGAGCAAGGCTTTGATTGAAAACGCTAAAAACGATGGCTATAAAATCGGTTTTAAAGAGGGCGAAGAAAAAATGCGTAACGAACTCACTCATAGCGTGAATGAAGAAAAAAACCAGCTTTTGCATGCGATCACGGCTTTAGATGAAAAAATGAAAAAATCAGAAGATCATTTAATGGCTTTAGAAAAGGAACTGAGCGCGATTGCGATAGATATAGCTAAAGAAGTGATCCTTAAAGAAGTGGAAGACAACAGCCAAAAAGTAGCCCTTGCTTTGGCTGAAGAGCTTTTAAAAAATGTTTTAGACGCAACGGATATTCATTTAAAAGTCAATCCCTTGGATTACCCTTATTTAAACGAGCGTTTGCAAAACGCTTCTAAAATCAAATTAGAGAGCAATGAGGCTATTTCTAAGGGAGGCGTTATGATCACTAGCTCTAACGGGAGTCTTGATGGGAATTTAATGGAGCGCTTTAAAACGCTCAAAGAAAGCGTGTTGGAAAATTTTAAGGTGTGATTTTGCAAAATAAAACTTTTGATTTAAACCCTAATGATATTGCAGGCTTGGAGTTGGTGTGCCAAACGCTGCGGAGTCGCATTTTAGAAGTGGTGAGCGCTAATGGGGGGCATTTAAGCTCTTCTTTAGGGGCTGTGGAGTTGATTGTAAGCATGCATGCCTTATTTGATTGCCAAAAAAACCCTTTCATCTTTGACACTTCACACCAGGCTTACGCTCACAAGCTCTTAACCGGGCGCTTTGAAAGCTTTAGCACTTTAAGGCAATTTCAAGGTTTGAGCGGTTTTACTAAACCCAGCGAGAGCGCATACGATTATTTCATCGCCGGGCATAGCTCCACTTCTGTGTCCATAGGCGTGGGGGTGGCTAAAGCCTTTCGTTTGAAACAAGCGCTAGGCATGCCTATCGCTTTATTAGGCGATGGCAGTATTAGCGCGGGGATTTTTTATGAAGCCTTAAACGAACTGGGCGATAGGAAATACCCCATGATCATGATTTTGAACGATAATGAAATGAGTATCAGCACGCCTATTGGAGCTTTGTCTAAAGCCCTTAGCCAGCTGATGAAAGGCCCGTTTTATCAGTCTTTCCGCTCTAAAGTTAAAAAAATCTTAAGCACCTTACCTGAAAGCGTGAATTACTTAGCGAGCCGTTTTGAAGAATCTTTTAAACTCATCACCCCGGGCGTGTTTTTTGAAGAATTGGGCATTAACTATATAGGGCCTATTAACGGGCATGATTTGAGCGCGATTATTGAAACCTTGAAATTAGCCAAAGAGCTTAAAGAACCGGTGCTAATCCATGCGCAAACCTTAAAAGGCAAAGGCTATAAAATCGCTGAAGGGCGCTATGAAAAATGGCATGGGGTGGGGCCTTTTGATTTGGATACCGGTTTGTCTAAAAAATCCAAAAGCGCGATTTTGTCGCCCACTGAAGCGTATTCTAACACCCTTTTAGAATTAGCTAAAAAAGATGAAAAAATCGTAGGCGTAACCGCGGCGATGCCTAGCGGCACAGGATTAGACAAACTCATTGACGCTTACCCTTTGCGTTTTTTTGATGTCGCTATCGCTGAACAACACGCTTTAACTTCTAGCAGTGCTATGGCTAAAGAGGGGTTTAAACCTTTTGTGAGCATCTATTCTACTTTTTTGCAGAGGGCTTATGATTCCATCGTGCATGACGCTTGCATTTCTAGTTTGCCGATTAAATTAGCCATTGACAGGGCCGGGATTGTGGGCGAAGATGGCGAGACGCACCAAGGGCTTTTAGACGTGTCGTATTTGCGCTCTATCCCTAACATGGTTATTTTTGCCCCACGAGACAATGAGACTTTAAAAAACGCCGTGCGTTTTGCTAATGGGCATGATTCAAGCCCTTGCGCGTTCCGCTACCCTAGGGGGTCGTTTGTATTAAAAGAGGGGGTTTTTGAGCCTAGCGGTTTTGTTTTGGGGCGAAGCGAATTGTTAAAAAAAGAGGGCGAAATTTTACTCATAGGATATGGTAATGGCGTGGGGCGGGCACATTTGGTCCAACTGGCTTTAAAGGAAAAAAACATAGAGTGTGCGCTGTTGGATCTCAGGTTTTTAAAGCCCTTAGATCAAAATTTAAGCGCCATTATTGCCCCTTATCAAAAGCTCTATGTTTTTAGCGATAATTACAAGCTTGGGGGGGTGGCTAGCGCGATTTTAGAGTTTTTGAGCGAACAAAATATTTTAAAGCCTGTTAAAAGCTTTGAAATCGTTGATGAATTTATCATGCATGGGAACACCGCTTTAGTGGAAAAATCCTTAGGCTTAGACACAGAGAGTTTGACTGACGCTATTTTAAAAGATTTAGGACAAGAGAGATGAAATCAAAAGTGCCAATGAAAAATATCCGCAATTTTTCCATTATCGCTCACATTGACCATGGTAAAAGCACTTTAGCGGATTGTTTGATCGCTGAATGCAACGCTATCAGTAACAGAGAAATGACCAGCCAAGTGATGGACACTATGGATATTGAAAAAGAAAGGGGCATTACGATTAAGGCTCAAAGCGTGCGCTTAAATTACACGCTTAAGGGGGAAGATTATGTTTTAAACCTCATTGACACCCCAGGGCATGTGGATTTCAGCTATGAAGTGTCGCGCTCTTTGTGTTCGTGCGAAGGGGCGTTATTGGTAGTAGATGCCACTCAAGGCGTGGAAGCGCAAACCATCGCCAACACTTATATCGCTTTAGATAACCATTTAGAAATTTTACCGGTGATCAATAAAATTGATTTGCCTAATGCGAATGTTGTAGAAGTCAAACAGGATATAGAAGACACGATAGGGATTGACTGCTCTAGTGCTAATGAAGTGAGCGCTAAAGCCAGGCTTGGCATTAAAGATTTGTTAGAAAAAATCATTACGATTATTCCTGCCCCTAGCGGTGATTTTAACGCTCCCTTAAAAGCGCTCATTTATGATTCATGGTTTGACAATTATTTAGGGGCGCTAGCGTTGGTGCGTATCATGGATGGGAGCATTAATACAGAGCAAGAAATTTTAGTGATGGGAACGGGTAAAAAACATGGCGTTTTAGGGCTATACTACCCTAACCCTTTGAAAAAAATCCCTACTAAAAGTTTAGAATGCGGTGAGATTGGCATTGTGAGTTTAGGGCTAAAAAGCGTTACGGATATTGCGGTGGGTGATACGCTCACAGACGCTAAAAACCCTACCCCTAAACCCATTGAAGGCTTTATGCCGGCTAAACCCTTTGTTTTTGCGGGGCTTTACCCTATAGAAACGGACAAGTTTGAAGATTTAAGGGAAGCGTTATTGAAACTCC
The DNA here is from genome assembly GCF_009689985.1 of Helicobacter pylori. Lineage (NCBI taxonomy): Bacteria > Pseudomonadati > Campylobacterota > Epsilonproteobacteria > Campylobacterales > Helicobacteraceae > Helicobacter > Helicobacter pylori. The sequence goes on from NZ_QBAW01000004.1 coordinate 29,841, forward strand.
AGCTTAACGATTGCGCTTTAAATTTTGAGCCTGAAAGCTCTGTGGCGCTTGGCTTTGGCTTTAGGGTGGGCTTTTTAGGGCTATTGCACATGGAAGTGATTAAGGAAAGGTTGGAGAGAGAATTTGGCCTTAACCTCATCGCTACCGCTCCCACGGTGGTGTATGAAGTGCATTTGACGGATAATAGCATCAAATATGTCCAAAACCCTAGCGAATTGCCCCCTGAAAACCATATCGTTTGCATCAAAGAGCCTTTTGTGAGGGCGACGATCATCACGCCGAGTGAATTTTTGGGTAATTTAATGCAGTTGTTGAATAATAAAAGAGGCATTCAAGAAAAAATGGAATATTTGAACCAATCTCGTGTCATGCTCACTTATTCCTTGCCGAGCAACGAAATTGTGATGGATTTTTATGACAAACTCAAATCTTGCACGAAAGGGTATGCGAGCTTTGATTATGAGCCTATAGAAAACAGAGAGGCTAACTTGGTGAAATTAGATGTGAGGGTGGCAGGCGATGTGGTGGATGCGCTTTCTATCATTATAGATAAAAATAAGGCGTATGAAAAGGGGCGTGCTTTGGTGGAAACGATGAAAGAGCTTATCCCAAGACAGCTTTTTGAAGTCGCTATCCAAGCGAGCGTGGGGAATAAAATCATCGCCAGGGAGACGATTAAATCTGTCGGTAAGAATGTAACGGCTAAGTGCTATGGGGGCGATATTACACGAAAAAGAAAGCTCTTAGAAAAGCAAAAAGAGGGTAAGAAACGCATGAAAGCTATCGGTAAGGTGGAACTTCCCCAAGAAGCGTTTTTAGCGATATTAAAGATTGATTAGGGCGTTTAGGTTCTATGGCAAAACATAGAAATTATGAAATTTTAAATCTCATAGGCTATGCTTTGGCGAAATTTGATAATGATTTTATTAAAGAATTTGGTTTTTCTACTAAAAACGCCTTTTTTGAATATTGCGTCCAAATCGGCTTGGCTGACACGATCGGTGTTATCAAAAATCGCATGGATTTATTTGATTATTTTTTTCCTAACAAACGCAAAGGTTGGTGGCAAAAAGGCGATGCCTATATCCATAGAAAATTATGGATTGATAGTTTGTTTGGAAATGAAAGCGTTAAGGGTTTTAGCCATATTGTGAAATGGTTTTTGCAAGAACAATACGGAATCAAAGATTTAGACATTACCCCTAACGCTTACCTTAAAACCCGCTATAAAAGCATGCAAGAAACGGGTTTAGAAGCCGAATTGTATTTTTTAAACCACTATAAAAACATCAAAATATTCTCTTGTGGGCATTTAAAAGACATGCGTCTTTTTGGCGATGGGTATGACTTCTATATTCAAACCAACAAGCAGGCGTTTTTAGTGGAAGTTAAGGGCATTAGAGAAAAGCAAGGGGCATTGAGATTGACCCAAAAAGAATACGATCAAGCACAAACTTATAGCCACGATTATGCGCTTGTAGTGGTATTGAATTTGAGTGAAAAACCCTATCTTTTATCTGTCGCTAACCCCTTAAAGCATTTAGAGTTTAAGGCATGCGAAAGAAAACAAAAAAGCATTTTAGAATACCACTTAATAGGGCAAATAAAATAAAATAACTATATTAAAAGTGGGGTTCATTTAATCTAATTAGTAGCAGTGGTTGGAAATTTAGATATAATGAAGAAATTTTATACCAAGCTTGAGAGACGGATGAGAAAATCCGCTTGAATTATCTTAAAAACGAGCCAAGAAAGGAAAAATCCACATGAGCAATCATCATAACAACAAAAAAGAAGAGAATACAAACAAGGTGCAAGCTACCCCCCCCCCCCCCAATAATAGTAACGATGGAGTTACAGAGCCTTTAAAGGTAACCACGCGCTATTTAGAGGTTAAGAATTATAAAAATATTGGCTTAGAGAAAAACGCTTTTGTTGAAGATTTGGATAGTTTTGATCTAGACAATAAGCCTAAGCAACAAATTGAGTTTAAAGCGTTCAAACTTTTTTTAAACCACACTTTCACAGATAAGTTAGGGGGATTGATCATCATTATTGGTGAGAATAATACCGGTAAAAGCAATTTATTGAAAGCTTTAGGGTGTTTTAGCGAGCATGTAAATGAATTTAAGAAAAACTGCACCCCTAATTATGTGGGCTATGAAGAATCGATAAGTTCTTTAAAATTAAGCACCCTTAAAGATAAAAAACCTCAAAATGAAATAACCTTAACCATAGATAGTTCTTCAAAAATCACTTTTAATGAGAGTATTGCAAAGGTTGATTTGCTTGAAGGTGTTTGCTATAAAGCCCTTAACAATGATTTGTTAAGCGAAGAAGACAAGTTATCTTATGAAAAGGCTATTGAAGAGTGCCGAAGTTTAGATCCATACAGAAGGGAGAGCAAATTGTTAGACTTATACAATAGCTATAATAAAACCATCTCTTGCATCCCTAGTAACATTCAAAATGAATTGCCTTCTCAAGTCATTTCTAACATGAGAGATTTATGCGAGGCATTGTGGGAAGAAAATACGCAAAATTTTAGGAGTGATTTTTGCGATAATCTTAAAACCAAGTTTAGAAGCGCTTGGTTAGAAAAAATGATTCAAGATCTAACTGCAAAGACAACCCTAGAAGATAAAAATGAAATCCTTAAAAATTTCAAAGAAAAATTGCTCCCACTCGCTCAAGGGTGGTTTGAAAATGACGACCACAACCACAGAAGTTTGTCTGATTTAAAACTTTCTCAAATCACTATCTGGCGTTTTATCAACGATGATGATTTTCTCAAAATAGAATCTGATGAACCCACCAATGAATTAGAACAAGTTTCTAATAACCAACCTGCAATTTACACAAGCGTAGATGATTTATTGGATAGCGAACCCATAGATGTGTCTAAAATCTCTCGCTTCCCTCAAGTGATTTACTACGATAACAAAAAGCGTTTCAAACATAAGGATTTGATTGTCAAGCCAGAAGAATTGGAAAAAAGTGTCTTTTTTAGGGCGTTTTTTAAAGCTATTGGTGTGAATTTATCAAGCGTTAAGAAAAGTTATTCAAAGGCGAGCGGAAACATTGGTTATTTGACACAATTGCAAGATGAGATCAAAGAAAAAGTTATTTCTAAAATTACCAATAGATTTAACAGGCTTTATTTTCAAAAAGATCAAAACAGAAAATGGTCGTATTTATTTGATTTTAGATTGGACTTACACAATATTTCTCTATCGCTTTTTAAAAAAGATTCCAACAAACAAAAAGAAGTGTTGCATTTAGACGATCAAAGCGATGGGTTTAAATGGTTTTTCAATTTATTTTTTGGTCTTTTATTTGGTAATTCCTTAAAAAAAGATGCCATTGTTTTGATGGATGAAATGGGTTCAAACCTTTCTGTGCCAACTCGCAAAGAGTGTAGGAAATTTTTAAAAGAGTTTGGGCAAAGAGTGGGAGTTACTTTTGTTTTGGTAACCCATGATCCCTTTTTGGTGGATATGAATCATTTAAATGAATTGAGAGTCTTACGCCATGATGAAGAGTCTTTGCAAAGCGTTAGCATTCGTCATTTTTCATCTGTGGATTTGGGCGATAATGGGGCATTGAAAACCATTAAAAAATCTTTAGGCGTGAGCCATAAGACTCTTAATGAAAACGATCGCCTTTTGTTTGTAGAAGGCATTAGCGATTACAATTATTTGAGTGCGTTTAAATTGCTCTATGAACAAGAAAAAAAGGTCTCCTTAGACATGGCGTTTTTAAACATCGTGTTTTTACCCGTTAACGGACTAGGGAATGATGATTTAAAAGAATCAAAAAAGCCACAAATGAAACAAATTTTAGAAACCTTGGCTGAAGAAGAGACAAACGCTACGCTATTAGTGGATGGGGATACAAGGGGTAAGGCATGCGAAGAGTTGAATAAGGAATTAGGCAATAAGCTCAATATTCTAAAACTCAATGATTGCGATGATAGTTTTAAAAATTTCAAAAACATTGAAGATTGTTTCAGCCAAAAGGATAAAATCAAATTGGACTTAAAAAATAAAAGCTCTCGCTCACACACCGCCTATACAAACGCTTTAAAGAATGACTTGCTCTTAAACCCTAATTTAGTGGAAACAGAAACTAAAGAAAATTTTTACAAGCTTTTGGAATGGCTCTATCTTAAAATGGATACTGATAATCAAGTGGGTAATCAAAAAGCTTGATTGGGGCGATAAAAACATTAAGGGAATTAGAAACCAATGGGACACTCTCTAATCATTACAGAGACGGCATCAACTATAGTGTCTCAAACCTTAATGGGAATATCCTACCACAAACGAGTTTAAAACACAAGAGCCATAACAAGAAAAATGGGGGTGTTTGCTTACAGAATACTACAATAAAGAGCGTTTTAAACAACAAACGAAATTAATTAAAAATTGAATCATTGTTGAATAGTTAGCGGCTATAAAGAGAAGCTTGCGTTACCGTCTACTTTGCAAGCGATTACAAAAGAAAAGACATTTAATTCTTTAAACTCTTTTAAAACTAATGCTACACAAAAAAGATTAACAAGGCTTTTAAAAAAGCGTTATTAGGGAGTTAGGGTATCGCAAAAACCCTCCTATGAATTTTAAAATCGCCAAAAGTTTAAGTTTTTGTAGCGAGTTTGTTGATCGCTTCAGCGTTCATGTCATCTTGATGGGTTTTTAGCACTTTAGAATACATGTCCAAAAAGCGGTTGATTTCAATCAAAGCGCTCATCTCACGCACCGCATTGACATTGCTTTTTTCTAGCATGTATTGTCTTAACGCGCCAGAGTCAGAGACTTGATGGACGCCTTCGCCATGATAAGTGTAAAGGTTTTGCCCTATTTTTTTAAGGTTTTTAGGTTCGCTAAAACTCACTAAAGCTAACGCGCCCGCTTGAATTTGGGCTTCATTATCCCTAAAAGTGATTCCGCCATTTTGATCCACTTCAATTTCAGCGTCAGGCATGAGCATGATCCCTCCTTTTTCGTTCAAGCCAGAGCGTGAAAGCACCCTAAAGCCATTAAGAGTAACTAAAAAGCCGTCTTTATCCACGCTAAAATGCCCGTCTCTGGTATAAGCGACTCCCTCATTAGTTTGTATCGCAAAATAGAGGTTAGGGCTTGTTAGGGCAAAATCTAGGGGGTTATGCGTTCCTTCAAACGCGCCAAGACTCCTATCGGTATAGATTTCTGATAGGATAGGCACACGATTGAGGTTGCGGTTTAGATATTTCGCGCTCGCTTTGGTTTGATCTTCTAAAGGCAGTTGCTCTCGGTATTGTTGGTAAAGCCTTAAAAAATCGCTTGTAATCGCATCGTCTCTTTTAAAGCCGTTGGTGTTTAAATTAGCTAAATTGTTAGAGGTCAAATCCAAGCGGTTAAATTGTGTCGCCATAGCACCTGTGGCCGCATAATACCCATTTTGCATGCAATCATCCTTTTAAAAGGAAAAATTATAGCAAAAATTAAATAAAAACCATGATTTATTCTAAATAGGTTTTTTTAGGGAATATGATAACCATAACCATAAAGATAATAATACTCAACATGACATAGCCCACAAACCCCGCTTCAAAACCATGCTGTTTGAATTGTAACGCTACATAACTCGCGCTCCCTCCAAAAAGCGCATTGGCGATCGCATAAGCCAAACCCACGCCAAGCGCTCGCACATGTTCAGGGAATAATTCCGCCTTAATGACCCCAGCAATGCAAGTGTAAAAACTCATGCTGCTCAATGCGAGTATTTCATAAAATAGGGCTTCATACACACTAGTGGCATGCTTGATACCATAAAAGACAACAGGCGTTACAATAAGCCCTGTGATAGCAAAAACCATCAGCATTTGGGTGCGTTTGATTTTATCCGCAAGCATCCCGCATAAGGGCTGTAAGAAGATGAAATAAGAGAGCGCTAAAAGCATGATGAAACTGCTTTCTTTAGGGCTGAATGATGAGCTGTTGGTTAAAAAGATTTTTAAATACACCGTAAAAGTATAAAAACACAAACTCCCTCCCATAGTTAGCCCAAAGACTATCATTAAGGCTTTTTTATGGTTGAGCAATTCCTTTAAACTGCCTCTTTGGGTTTCTTCTTTAATAGTGGTTTTGGAAGTTGTTTTGCTATCCATAGTTTCTTCCATGATATTTCTTAAAAAGAGCGAAAGTAGGGCTAATATACCCCCTAAAGCGAACAAATAACGCCAAGCAAACGCACTGATTTGCTCATGCGTGTAAATATTTTCAACGATAAAGAGCGAAAAAATAGCTAAGAGTTGCCCTCCAACTAAAGTTACATATTGGAAAGAGCCATAAAAACCTTTTTTGCCATTCTTGCCCAATTCAGAGAGGTAAGTAGCGACCACGCCATATTCTCCTCCCACGCTAAAGCCCTGTAAAAGCCTGGCTAATAATAAAAACAAGAACGCCCATTCCCCTACGATTTCTTTAGTGGGGAGCAATGCGAGCATGAAAGAGCCTAGCGCCATAAGGATAATAGAATACACCATAGAAGTTTTACGCCCCTTTTTATCCCCCAATTTACCAAAAAACAAACTCCCCAAAGGGCGCATGAAAAACCCTAGCATGAAAACCAAAAAAGCTGAGATGAGTGCTAGAGTGGGGTCATTGGTGTGGGTAAATTCCTTAGCAAAATAAGGGGCAAGGAACGCATAAGCGTAAAAGTCATACCATTCCACTAAATTACCTGAACTAGCGGCTAAAAGGGATTTTAAGGGTTTTTTGGTGGCGGGTTGAATCTGGGGGTTCATGGCTATCCTTGAATAAAATTTTTAGGTAATTTTACTAGGAGTTAGGGAAACCACAGATAATATTTGATTAATAGGTTAAAGGTTGGTGCCGTTTGTATCATTGAGAAAAGTTTTTTAAAGAAAATGAATTTTAAAAATTAAAAATAATGTTTTTATTGCCAATATTCAATGAAAACAAAACCTAAAAATTTTGCAAAATCTCTCTGTTGCCTTTGGCGTTTCTTGGGGATAAAAAGCCTTGAGCTTCTAATTCGTCAGTAATGGTGGCGGCTTGGTTGTAGCCGATTTTTAATTGGCGTTGTAAAAAACTCGTAGAAGTGATCTTTTTTTCTAAAATCACCGCTTTAGCCCTTTCTAGAATGTCATCGCCTTGATAGTTAGGGGTGTCTAAAGGCATGCGCGATTCTTCTAGCAAGAAATCTTTATCATATTCCACTTCTTTTTGGGCTTTAATAAAATCCACGATTTTTTTGATTTCATCTTCAGTGGCAAAGGGGGCATGCAAGCGCACTAACCCGTTTGTTCCTGGAGGGGTAAAGAGCATATCGCCCCTTCCTAGCAAGCTTTGCGCCCCATCGGTGTCTAAAATCACTTTAGAATCAATCTTAGTGCCTACCCTAAAACTCACCCTTGAAGGCAAGTTGGTTTTAATCAAGCCGGTTACGACATCCACGCTTGGGCGTTGGGTCGCTACAATGAGGTGCAAGCCGCTCGCTCGCCCCATTTGAGCGATTCTAGCGATAGGAAACTCCGCTTCTTTGCCCCCTGTCATCATCAAATCCGCTAATTCATCAATCACCACAATCAAATAAGGGAACGCTTCAACGCCGTTATTTGGGGCTTGTTCATTATAAGAATCAATGGTTTTAACCTTGTATTCGCTCATTAAAGAATACCGGCGCTCCATTTCTTTAGCCACGCTTTGTAAAGCCCCAATAGCTTTTTTAGGGTCTGTGATAATGGGCGTGAGTAAATGAGGGATGTCCGCATAAATGCTAAATTCTACCATTTTGGGATCGATCATCACTAATTTGAGTTGATCAGGGGGGTTTTTATAAAGTAAGGATAAAATCATCGCATTCACGCCCACGCTCTTACCGCTTCCTGTCGTGCCGGCAATGAGCAAGTGAGGGAGCTTTTTTAAATCCGTGATGAAAGGGTTACCCACAATGTCTTTGCCTAAAGCTAGAGTTAGAGGCGAGCTGGATTTTTGAAACAATTCGCTTTCTAGAATTTCTCTTAAATAAATAATTTGGCTTTGGCTGTTAGGGATTTCAATGCCAACGACATCTTTACCTTTAATAGGGGCTTGAATGCGAATGGATTCAGCGCATAAAGTCATCGCTAAATCATCGCTCAAGCCTAAAATACGGCTCACCTTAACATTGGGAGCTGGGCGGAATTCAAAAGTGGTTACAATAGGGCCTGAATAAGTGCGGATAATATCGCCATCAATTTTAAAGGTACGCAGTTTGCTCAATAAATCCTGAATTTTTTGATCAATCTCGTTTTCGTCTAAAGAAGTTTCTTTCAAACAAACCGCATTCAATAATTGCGTGGTGGGAAGCTCATAATCTTTGGGTTTTTGCACTTCACCATAATCCAATCCGTCTAATATCTCTTTATTTTCGCTCAATTCTTTAACCATAACGGGTTTTTTAGTGCTTGTGGGGGTTAGTGGGCTAAAGCTTGGAGCGTTTTGCGTTTCTTTTTCTTCTTCTTTGAGATTTTCTTTTATCGTTTCTTCTATCATTTCTTCTTGCGCGTTTTCTTGTGGGCTTTCTTCTTTTTTAGGGTGGTTGGGGGTGTTGTGGTTTTCTGTTTTGTTATCATTTTCTAGGTTGGGTGCAGATGCGGGCATGATGGGTGTGGGCATGATAGGTTTGAGTGTGGCAGGTTTGGGCGTGGTGGGCGTAAGAGTTTCTTTTGTAAGCGTGGGTTCTCTTTCTTTGGTTTCTTGCTTAGGTTCTTTTAAAGGGGGGTTAGTGGGGTTAGTCAAATCATCAAATCGGTTTCTTTTAGGGTAAATGGTGTAATGGGTAGGGGGGTGTGGGGAAATTTGAACCAAGCCTTCTTGCGGTTCTGAATCATTTAAAGTCGTGTGATAGGGGGTAGGGATCGCTAAAAACGATTCTTCGTTGGGGGCTTTGTGGTTTTCATCAATGGGGTTTTCTTTGAGGTTTTCTTTTTCTTTCTCATTTTTAGTTTCTTTTTTTTGAGAATCTGATGGGGTGTTTTCAAAACCTTCTTTTTTCAGGCTAAAATTAGGGCTAAAAGCCTGTAAGCATTGTTTGTAAATCTCTTTTAAAAGGTTTTGTGTTTTGTTCATATAAGGATAAAAAACGCTTTTAGGGGGTAGTTTGAATAAAATCAAATAAGAGATGACTAGCATGAGCGTTATCAGTGCATAAAGCCCAAAGTCCCCTATAAAAGGGCGTAAAAACAAACGCACGCTGTTGCCGATTTCCCCTTGATTCAACAGGCTAGATTGTAAAAAAAGCAAAGATAAAATGCCTAATAGATGCCCTAAAGTTTTTTCTAAAACGATTTCTGTAAAAGGGTTTTTAGTCTTGTATAAAAGGAATAAAACCCACGCTAAATAGGGTAAATTAATGAATGAAAGATACCCAAAATATTTTTTATTGATTGCGGCAAACCACACCCCAAAACGCCCCACTAAACCGCTATTACCCAGCCATGAAGATAGGGTTAAAAACGCTAATAAAACCCCTATGATTAAAGCCAAATAAAGTTTTTTAGATTTCATCGGTTGCACATGTCTTTAAAAGAGCAATATTCACAATCTTTAACCTCTAAAGTTTTTTCAAAATCAATTTCTTGCTTGAGTTTGGGGATAAGAGAAAATTCCAAATGATCCATTTTAGCCTGTAAAACAAGCTCGTCTTCTTCTAGTAACTCGCCCTTTCTCAAATCATAAAAAAAGGCTTTTATAGGCCCTTTGTAGCCCAGATTTTTAAGGGCAAACGCATAGATAGCCATTTGGTAATCGGTGCTGATTTGAGCGATTTCTATGGGGCTTAAGCTTTTTCGTTGTTTTTCGCTCATGTTGTCTAATTTCAAATCGTTTTTGAATTTGTAATCCAATAAAATAATCTCATTGTCAGCCGTTTTGTCAATCCTGTCTATACGCCCCTTAAAAATAACGCCTTGAATGGCCGTTTCAAAGCTTTTTTCAAGATCAAGGATTTTGATTTTTGTATTAAAGCGTTCTTTTTCTTTAAGATAAAAAGCCTGGATTTTTTTGAGTGCTACAAGAGTGTCTAAACGCTCTTTAGGGGTAATGTTTTCTCTTGTTTCTAAGAACTGAATGAGTCTCTCTTCTAATACATAAGGGTTTTTGTCTTTTTCATAAGCTTCTTTCAATAACTCATGGAGCAAACTGCCCACAGCGCTATTATTTTCGTCTTTAGGGCTTTCTTTGAAGCGCTTCATGTAGTGGTAGTAAAAACGGCGCTTGCAAGTTAAAAAAGCGTTTAATGAGCTAGCGCTAAAGCTAAAATCTTTAGGGATAGCGGCTTTGATTTCTTCTTCTTGGTAGCCTTTTAAAGGGGCTGTTGCAAAAAGCGTGTAAGCGTCTTTGATAGGCTCTATGTGCAAATTTAATTCCAAAAGCATGTTAGAGGCTTTTGAAGTTTCGCTCTCTACATAAGAAAGTGTTATTTCTTTAGAGTTTTTAAAGAGCTGGTAGTAATAGTGTTTTTGCAAATTTTTCTTATCCAATAAAGTGGGGAGGTTGAGCGATTTTCTTAAGGCAGAGTTTAAAAACAAATCGCAATCTTTAAGGCTTGGCACACAAGTTTCATTGAAATCCACAATAACGATTTTATCAAATTGCATGCCCCTTGTCTCTAAAGTGTCCATGACTCGTATTTTGCCCCCACTAGAATCGTCTAAGCGGAAGTTGGCTTCAAATTCTTGCAAATACAAATGCAATAAATCTTTAAGGCTGTAGTTTTTAAGCGTGTCTTTTAGAAGATGATACTGGTGCATGATTTGAGAATGCACTTCTTTTAAGGGCGCTTTTTCTTTAGAGCTTTGTTGTTCTAAAAGCGGGAGCGTAAGGCTTTCCAAATCCAATAGAGCAGACTCACTTGAATTACAATCGCTTGTTTGTAAATCTTCTAAGATTTTTACAAGCTCTGTATAATAAGGGCTGTTTTTAGCCCCTAATCCCATCGCAAAATTCAAATTGTTGTTTTTGTCTAAGAGTTTTAAAAAAGGTAAAAAATCCGCATTAGGCGTGATGATCGCCATTTTATTAGGGTCGTTATCTTTTTGCAAATATTCTTCTATGGTTTGTAAAACTAAAGCGCCTTGTTTTAAATAACTGGAGTTAGCATAAAGCTTTGGCTCTATTTTTTGATCATTAAAAGTTTGAGAAAGGATCTTTTGGGTTTTAAAATCAATGGAATAATCGCAATCTGTTTCTAATTTGAGATTGAGAAATTCCAAGAATTTTTGGTTGTATTTATCGCATGACAAATGTAAAGTGATAGGCACTAACTCCGCCACTTCTAATAGGCATTGCCTTTCAAAAACGCTCATAAAGCCGTCTAAATACCATTCAATGGAGGAAAAATGCTCAAAAAATTCTTTTAAAATCGTGGGCTTTTCTTGCATGATTTTGTCATAAAAGCCTAATTCTTCTAGCTTTTTAATGTAACGATTATAAATCATTTCTAAAACTTCTAAATGCTTTTCATAATCCAAGTAAATGTCTTTAGAAGAAAGTTCATTGAGTTTGATACAAGCAGAGCTTAACTCATCAAACAAATCAAACAAAAAAGAGGTGCTTTCCAAATACCCTAAAAAGCTGTTTTCAAAAAGCAAAAGCCCTTCAAGAATGGATTTTTTTTCTTTAGCGATGGCTTTAATGGTGTCTATCATTAAAATTTGGCGCGCGTTTTTAGGGATTTTCTTTTTATTGGGGATGTAAAAAGCCTGTTCAAAAAAATTCCCCATGCTCATCGTACTAGGCAAAAACCCTTCGCCTTGCTCTAAATAGAAATGTTTTAAACGCCTGGTGGAGCTAAAAACAAATAGGGGGGTTTTTTCTAAAAAAAGTTTTTCTAAGTTCATGCGTTGAGTAACCTTTTCGCTTGAATGGTAATGTTTTCAACGCTAAAGCCAAATTTTTCAAAGAGTTTATCGCCCTTTGCTGAGCTCCCAAAAGAATCCATGCCAATGATTTTATCCGCAAAACGATACCACTCTATCGCACGGCTCGCTTCAATCACTAAGATTTTACCCTTAAAGAGTTCTTTAAGATAGCTTTCATCTTGCTCTATCAATAAATCAAAGCATGGCGTGCTCACCACTTGAGTGGGAATATTTTCTCGCTCTAAAATTTTAGCGCTCTCTAAAGCCAAAGAGACCTCGCTCCCGCTCGCAACAAGCGTGATAATGGGATCTTTAGAGTGGTGTTTAACATATGCCCCTTTTAAAACCTGCTCTTTAGAAACTTCATCTAGCACGGGCAAATTCTGGCGCGATAAAATAAGAGCACTAGGAGCGTTTAAACTTAACGCTATTTGCATGCAAGCCTTATTTTCAAAAGCATCGCTAGGCCTGAAAGCATAAAAATTAGGCAAAGCACGTAAATGGCTCAATTGCTCTATGGGCTGGTGCGTCGCCCCGTCTTCGCCCACGCCAATGCTGTCATGCGTGAATATAAAAAGGGCTTTTAATTTCATTAAAGCGCTCAAACGAATGCTAGGCATTAAATAATCGCTAAACACAAAAAAGGTCGCGCAAAAAGGCACCAACAAGCCATACGCCGCTAAAGCGTTAGTGATAGCCCCCATGGCATGCTCTCTGATCCCAAAATGCAAGTTTTGCCCTAAAGGAAAATCGCCAGAATGTTTTAACTGCGTGTTATTAGACGGGGCTAAATCCGCGCTCCCTCCCAAAAAGCCTTCGCATTCTTTAGCGATAGCGTTTAAAATCATGCCGTTACTCACTCTCGTGGCTAGAGATTCGCCTTTTTTAAAAGTGGGGTAATGGATGGTGTTAAAATCAAAATTCTTCAACGCATGGATTTTTTCTTTTGTTTTAGGGCTTAAGGATTTTTCCCATAAAGCTTCTAAACTAATACCCCTAACTTTCACTTCTTCAAAATGCATTTTGTTTTTTGGGCTAATGATAAAGCTTTCATTAGGATTGATTTGAGCGTTTTCTTTGGATTGTTTTAACACTTCTTTATTTAAAGGCGAGCCATGCGTTTTTTCACTCCCCTCTAAGCCAATAGCCCCCTTACCAATAATCGTATGAGCGATTACAAGCGTGGGTTTATGGGATTTTTTGGCTTCTTCTAAAGCATCATTAATCGCTTGATAGTCATGCCCATCGCATTCTAGCACTTCCCAATTTTGTGCTAAAAAACGCATTTTAACCTGTTCGCTAAAACTAATATTAATAGCACCTTCAATGCTTATCTGATTACTATCATAAATCACGATGAGGTTATCAAGGCGAAGGTGCCCGGCTAAAGAAGCGCTCTCATAGCTAATGCCTTCTTGCAAATCCCCATCCCCACACAAGCAATAGACTTTATGAGAAATGGCTTCTTTATCTAAAAGATTTTGAGCGTATTGGCTCGCCATGCTAAAGCCCACAGCGTTAGCAAAACCTTGCCCTAAAGGGCCTGTGGTGATTTCAATGCCTTCGGTGTGGTGCAATTCGGGGTGTCCTGGGGTTTTAGAGTGTAATTGCCTGAAACGCTTTAAATCTTCTAAACTCAAATCAAAGCCCCACAAATGCAACAAACTATACGCTAACGCGCTCGCATGCCCTCCGCTAAAAACCAACCTGTCCCTATTGAGCCATTTAGGGTTAATGGGGTTTAGATTAAGGTGCAAGCTTAAAACCACCATCACATCAGCCAGCCCTAAGCACACGCCCGGATGCCCGCTATTAGCCTTATCTATCATATCCGCACACAAAAAGCGAAGCGTGTTGGCCATGCTTTTTAATCGTTCTAAGTCAGCGTTACTCAATCGCATCAAATTTTTCCATTTTTAAGGTTTTTAGAAGCCATTTTAACACAAATTATCTCAAAATCTCTTTGGCCATTAAGATGTCTTGTTGGATCTGATTTTTAAGCTCTTTTAAAGAAGAAAAACGCATGTTGTCTCGTATTTTTTGAACCCAACGCAAAGCGATTTCTTTAGGCGGGTTTTCTATGATAGTATCAAGAACATGGCATTCTATGGCGAAATGTTGATCCGCACTTAAGCGATTGCCTATAAAACTCACGCTTTTTTGATAAACCTGATCTTTTATTTTCACTAAACTCGCATACACCCCAAAACTAGGGAGGATAAAATCTTTAGTTTTGATATTTAAAGTAGGCACTAATTCTTTATGCCCTAAGCCTTGATCGCTAATGACTTCCCCGCACACTTCATAAGGCCTGCCTAAGAGCTTGTTAGCTAAAAGTAAGTCGCCATGACTTAGGGCTAGTTTGATGATTTTAGAATGCACGCTAATTTCTTGGATTTTCACTTCAGGCACAATGATGGTTTTTTCAAAACGCTCTTTTAAGAATAAAGCGTCATTTTGTCTTTCATGCCCAAACCTGAAATCATAGCCCACCACTAGGCGTTCTAAATTAGGGAATTTCTTTTTTAAAAGATCTAAAAATTCTAGGGCGTTTAATTGTGAAATTTCTTCTAAATACACAAAAAATAAAGGCATGCCCACGAGTTTAGCGCGGTATTTTAGGGGGGTTAAATAGCCTTTAGTGTAATATTTTTTTTCTATGATTAAAAGGGCTTTAGGGTCTTTTAATTCCTTAAAAAGGGCTTGATGCCCTAGATGCAAGCCATCAAATTTACCGATAGCTAGGCTTTTAATCTCAGGCTCGCTTGAAATGGATAAAAAATTCAACATTCCCGTTTTTCCCTTTCACTAAGCTTTCTTGGATTTTTAAGATTTGAAAGTCTTTTGTTTTTAAATGGTTTTTAAAGTTTTCTAAAGCGTTTAAAATGGCTTCTTTATCCATTACCACCCCCTTTTTATTGCGTTTTGTGGCTCTGCCCACTTCAAATTGCGGTTTGAAAAGCGCTAAAAATTCACCGCTTAAAGGCAAAATCGCTTCTAAAATACAATATAAAGAAATAAAGCTCACATCGCAAAGCACTAAATCAATTGTTTCTGGCGTTTTAAACCCTCTAATATCGCATTTTTCATAACATTCTATGCGTGTATCGTTCCTTAAATTTTCATCTAATTGCATTTTCCCCACATCCACGCAAAGCACCTTTTTAGCCCCTTTTAAAAGAGCCACTTGACTAAAGCCCCCCTTACTCGCTCCCACATCTAAAACCACTTTTTCTTTAAAATCTATAAAGTGATCTTCTAAAAAAGCCGCTAATTTTTCCCCAGCCCTGCTAACAAATAGATTTGTAGCAATGAGTTCAATCTTATCGCCCTCCCTCACCATAAAAGAGGGTTTAGAAACCACCATTTTATTGACTAAAACCTGATTTTTTAAAACCAACGCTTTAGCTTTTTCTCTGCTATTTGCTAAATGCTGGTTGAATAAAGCGTAATCTAAGCGCATTAAAATTGAGGTAAGGGGACTTGATAAGCGAAATTAAAAACAATCTTGCCTAAACTATAGGCATCAAGCTCTAGTTTGGCTTCTTGCACCGCTAAATAATCCAATTTGTCAAAAGCGAGTAAAAAGGCTCTGCTCCAGCGATTCGTGGTTTCTAAAATGCCATCAAATTCATCTTTTGTGATTTCTCGCACCCATAAAGGCTCTTTTCCTATAGGTTTTGTGCCAAAAAGTTCATACGAAATATAGCCATCATCAATCCAGTCGTTATTTTGCGTGAAAATCTCCACTAAAAAATACTCATGGTCATAGTAAGCACCGCTATCCACATCGTTTAAATGCGTAGCGATAGCCGTGATGATAGGCACATTATTTTGGGTGATTTCGCCTTTTCTGCTGGCTTGGATCTTTTTTTCTAAAATGAGATCCGGCGTGTAAGTGTCTTCATTAAAATTGCTCACACACCCTAAACAAAAGAATAAAAACACCAGAAGCGTTGAGAGATTTTTCAAGCCCATTCCTTGCTAAAACCCATGCCATTTTTAGCTAAAATAAAACCTATATTATAACTAAAAGGGGGTTTTATGCCAAAAAAATGCCGACACTTGCTCCAAACTAGCGATTTAAGCCTAGATGAAATCAAGCTTTTATTAAAAAAAGCGAGCGTTTATGCGAACGATTTTAACGCCGTATCTTTAGAAATAAAAGAAAAAATGCAAAATAAAATCATCGTGGCTTTATTTTTTGAAAATTCCACCAGAACGGTGTCTAGTTTTGAAATCGCAAGCTTGAGATTGGGGGCAAAAATCGTGAAATTAAACATGCAAACAAGCTCCGCTTCAAAGGGTGAAACCCTAACAGACACTTTTAAAAATATCCATGCCATGCAGCCTGACGCTATCATCACACGGCATGCTTTTTCAAGCGCGCCTTTTAAATTAGCCGAATTTTCACAATGCCCCTTGATTAACGCAGGAAGTGGCGTGAGCGCTCACCCTACCCAAGCGTTATTGGACTTGCTCACCCTTTATCAGCATTTTGGCAGTTTAGAAAATTTAAAAGGGAAAAAAATCGCTTTCATAGGCGATGTGAAAAATTCCAGAGTGGCTAATAGCAACATTAAATTACTCCAAAGGCTAGGGCTTGAGATCATGCTGTGCGCCCCAAGTTCCATGCTCCCTAGCGTTTCTTTAAAAACGACGCATAACATTGAAGAAGCGATAGAATTTGCAGACATTTTAATGAGTTTGAGGACTCAAACCGAACGGCACAACGCGCCCATTTTTGCGAGCTTGAAAGATTATGGCAACGCTTATTGCATCACCCAAAAACGCCTAGAGGCTCATGCTAAAAATAAAGAGATCATTATTTTACACCCAGGCCCGGTGCATAGGGACATTGATATAGAAAGCGCGGTGTTAGAAGATAAGCGATCTAAAGTTTTAGAGCAAGTCAAAAACGGCGTGGCGATGCGCATGGCGGTGTTGGAGTTTTTGCTATTAGACTGATTGTCAAACTTAAAAAATGCTTTTTGGCATTTTTTAAAATCAATATGAGAATTTTTATATGAAGAAAAGGGGTTTGGTTATAAAACAGCACAGAAATCCCACTTTGATTAAATTTTAATTTGCTTTATCTCATTTTATTATGAAACTAAAAAAATTCGTTATAATCTAAAATAGTTGAGTTAATTAAAAATAAATAAATAGCTTGATTACGCTTCTTTATTTTTAGATCAGTTAAGAATCGTATAGTCTTTAAGTCATAATCTTTAAGATGTATTTGCTATTAAAAGGAAAAAAATGAAAAATAGCGTGCCTTTAAAGAATCAAGTTTTTTGTGGGTTATATGTTTTAAGTTTGAGCGCTTCTTTGCAAGCGTTTGATTATAAAATTGAAGTTTTAGCGGAGTCCTTTTCTAAAGTTGGCTTTAATAAAAAAAAGATTGATATTTCTAGGGGGATTTATCCTACAGAGACTTTTGTAACCGCTGTAGGGCAAGG
This sequence comes from Helicobacter pylori, assembly GCF_009689985.1. NCBI lineage: Bacteria > Pseudomonadati > Campylobacterota > Epsilonproteobacteria > Campylobacterales > Helicobacteraceae > Helicobacter > Helicobacter pylori. Next base: position 47,214 of record NZ_QBAW01000004.1, read on the forward strand.
CAATATCTATGCGGATTTTTTATCTAAAGGTCTTAAAGATCAAGGGCATGTTTTAGAGGGAAAGGTTGGCGGAACAATCGGTGGGGTCGCTTATGATAGCACGAAATTCAATCAAGGCGGATCGGTTATTTATAACTATATCGGTTATTGGGATGGCTATTTAGGGGGTAAAAGAGCCTTGCTAGATGGCACAAGTATCCATGAGTGCGCGCTTGGGTCTGATGGCAAGGTGATTGATTCTATAGCGTGCGGGAACGCTAGGGCTAATAAAATCCGCCGTAATTATGTGATGAATAACGCTTTTTTAGAATACCGCTATAAGGATATTTTTTTAGCTAAAGGAGGGCGTTACCAATCTAGCGCTCCTTACATGAGCTCTTACACGCAAGGTTTTGAAATCAGCGTTAAGCTCAAGGATAAAAGTGAAGGGATTCATAAATTATGGTGGTTTAGCTCATGGGGTAGGGCGTTCGCTTATGGGCAATGGATTTATGATTTTTACTCTCCAAGAACCGTGATTAAAAACGGGCGCACTTTAAATTATGGTATCCATTTAGTGGATTACACTTATGAAAGAAAAGGGATTAGTATCAGCCCTTTTTTCCAATTTTCGCCCGGGACTTATTATAGCCCTGGGGTAGTTGTAGGCTATGATAGTAACCCTAATTTTGATGGCGTGGGCTTTAGATCCGAAACAAAAGCTTATATTTTGCTCCCTGTTCATGACCCCTTAAAAAGGGATACTTATCGTTACGCTATAAAAGCAGGCACCGCCGGGCAAAGCTTGCTCATTAGGCAACGATTTGACTACAATGAATTTAATTTTGGGGGAGCGTTTTATAAAGTATGGAAAAACGCAAACGCTTACATCGGCACGACAGGAAACCCTTTAGGCATTGATTTTTGGACCAATAGCGTTTATGATATAGGGCAAGCCTTAAGCCATGTGGTAACCGCTGATGCCATCTCTGGTTGGGTTTTTGGTGGGGGCGTGCATAAAAAATGGCTGTGGGGGACTTTATGGCGTTGGACTAGCGGCACTTTAGCCAATGAAGCGAGTGCGGCTGTTAATGTGGGCTATAAGATCAGTAAGAGTTTGACAGCGAGCGTGAAATTAGAATATTTGGGCGTGATGACGCATGCAGGCTTTATGGTAGGGAGTTACAGGCCCACGCCCGGCTCTAAAGCGCTTTATTCAGACAGGAGTCATTTGATGACAACTCTTAGTGCTAAATTCTAATTAATCGCTTTAAGCTGTTTATTAAAGCGTTAAAAATCCCTTAATAAAAACACTATAATACAAGTTTAATCAAATCCATAAGGTTAAACATTTGAAACTCTTTTTCAGGCGTTATTCTAAATATCTTAAAGAGCATTATAAAAGTTTTATAGTGGTTTTATTTTCTTCTTTAGTGGTGGCTTTAAGCACGGCTTGGGGGACTTATTTAGTCAAGCCCACTTTAGATGAAATTTTTATTAATAAAGACACTCAAATGCTTAAAATCTTGCCTTTTTTAGTGATTTTGGCGTATTTGGGCAAGAGTGGGGGCATGTATTTAGGCACTTATTTCACTAACTTTATCGGGCTTGATATTGTCAAAAAAATACGCAACACCATGTTAGAAAGCCTTCTAAAAATGGAAATGGATTTTTTTAATAGGACGAAAAAGGGCGAATTGATCGCAAGGATTACTAATGATATAGGTTTGATTAGAGCGAGTTTGTCCAATTACCTTTCAGAGAGCCTAAGAGAGGGGCTAACGATTGTTGGGTTAGTGGGGGTGGTGATCTATCAAAGCCCTAAATTAGCGTTAGTGGGGTTAGTGATCATGCCGTTAGCCGCCATTCCTATCAGTAAAATCATTCGTAAGGTTAAAAAACTCGCTAAATCCCATCAAGAGAGTAACGCCAAAATCACCGCTCGTTTGAGTGAAGTCTTTAACAATGTGGAAGCGATTAAAATCTCTAATGGCGAAAAATTAGAGCATAAGGCTTTTGTGAAAGAAAATGAAGCGTTTTTTAAAATCGGTATCAAAAACATCGCCGTGGCTGAAATTTCTTCGCCTTTAATGGAGTTTTTAGGCTCTATCGCTATAGCACTAGTGATTTATTTAGGGGGGAATGAAGTGATTAGGGGTCATATTAGCGTGGGGGCGTTTTTTTCTTTCATCACGGCCCTTTTTATGCTCTATACGCCGATCAAACGCCTAACTAGGATCGTTTCTAATTTTCAAGAAGCCTTTGTCGCTAGCGACAGGATTCATGAGATTTTAGAAAGAGAGCCGGCTATTGTTGATGGGGAATTAACGCTAGATGACGCTATACACACCATAGAATTTAAAAAGGTATGGCTGGCTTATGTGCTAGATAATCAAGAGTGTTATGTTTTAAGCGATATTAGTTTGAAATTCCAACAAAATGAAATCATCGCTTTAAAAGGCGAAAGCGGGAGCGGCAAAAGCTCATTAGTGAATCTGATCTTACGCCTTTATGAGCCAAGCAAGGGCGAAATTTTCATCAACAATCAAAAAATAGAGAGCATCACTCAAAAATCCTTAAGAGAAAAGATTAGCGTTGTCACTCAAAGGGTGTTTATTTTTAATGGGAGCGTGGCTGAAAATGTGGCGTATGGTTTAGAAATTGATGAGATAAAAATCAAAGAATGCCTGAAAAAAGCTCAAGCCTTAGATTTTGTAGAAAAAATGCCTCATGGGATAGAGAGTGTTTTAGATGAATTTGGCGCTAACCTTAGCGGCGGTCAACGCCAAAGAATCGCCATTGCAAGAGCTTTGTATAAAGACGCTCAAGTTTTAATCTTTGATGAAGCCACTTCCGCTTTGGATAATCACACAGAAGAGAGCGTTAAGCAAAGCATTTTAAAATTGAAACAAAACCGCTTGATCATTCTCATCTCGCACAACCCAAGCACGCTTAAATTAGCCACTAAGCATGTGAAATTAGAGCATGGGCGTTTGATAGAATGCTAAGGGTTTTAAGCGTTGGTGTTGTTTTTATTTTACTAGGGTGTCAGTTTTTCAACAAAACCACACTCCACTTAAAATATAAAGATTACCCAAAAAACAGCCCTTTAAAAACCGCTTCCACTTTAACCCCCCCTAAAATCTTTTTTAACGCCCATTTTGTGCCGCCCTTTTACCAAAAAGAATTTAAAAAAGCGATCGCCCAACAAATCGCTTATTTTTTAAAAGATAAAAGTGCTTTCACTTTCAATGTTTCAGGCAATGTTTTTTTTTCTTTTGAAGAGAGTCCTAAAGATTTAAAAGCCATTAAAGAAAGGCTTAAAAAGACGATTGAGCCTAACGCTGACCCAAAAAGTGTCATGCGTTTTTTAAACCTTCAAGCGAGCTTGATTTTAGAATGCGTCCCGCAAACCGCTTGCCCGTTTGACACCCTTTTAATCCCCACCGCTTTCAGCGTGCCTGTTTATTACGCTAATCGTTTGGGCGATAACCCCTCTCTTTTTTCCCAAGAAGACAAAACCTATCATAACGCTTTAATCAAAGCCCTTAATAAGGCTTACTATTCTCTTATGGAGGGTTTAGAAAAGCGTTTGAACGCTATAGAAAATGCAAAATGGCTTTAAGGCATGAAAAAGATTGTATTTTTTATTTTTGTCATTTTGTTTTCGGTAGGGATTTATTTAGCGTGGCATGTTTTATTGGAAAAAGCCCTAGAATTGAAATTAGTAACCTCAGCTAATGATTTGCTTTTAAAATTGTTAGCAATTCTTGGCGTTTTTTCAATGTTAGTGCTTTTTCAAGGCGTTATTTCTTCGTATAAGAAGCGCCAACTCAAACGCGCTTTACAAAAAATAGACGCCATGAACGGCTTTGAATTTGAAGAATACGCCAAAATCTTTTTCACTTCAAAGGGTTTTGAAGTGAGCATTACGCAAAAAAGCGGCGATTATGGAGCGGATTTGATTATAGAAAAAGACGGCATCAAGTGGGCGGTTCAGGCCAAACGCTACTCGCATAAAGTTTCGCCCAAAGCCATTCAAGAGGTGGTCTCTTCTAAAGCTTACTACGCTTGCGAAAAAGCTTGCGTGATCACTAACAGCTACTTCACGCAAGCCGCTCAAAAACTGGCTCAAGCTAACGGAGTGCTTTTGATTGATAGAGACGAATGGATCAAATTTTTGGGTGGGAAAAACTAATCCAAATAGGATAATTTATATAATGCTTTTATTCTTATGATTTTTATTTATTTCCTATTAAATTTTTTCGTAATCGCATGCGTTATAATATGAAAATTTAGCATCAATTTTTGTTTGGATAAAGGGGTTCAATGATCCAGTCTGTTCGCATTAAAAATTTTAAGACTTTTAAGGACACTCAAATTGATGGTTTTACCAAACTCAACATTATTACTGGTGGGAACAATGTGGGTAAATCTAATTTGTTAGAAGCGTTGTATTGTTTAGTGGGAAAATCCATGCACCCATGCACTAATGTATTAGAAATTTATGACAATATACGCAAAGAGCCTTTAACATCAGAATCAAAAAACTTAATGTTTTATGGTTTAGACACCGAGAAAGAAATACAAATTGTTACAACTTTAGACAACAATCAGACCTTGGACTTGCAAATAAAATTCATAGCCAGTGAAAACCAAAAGGTAATAGAGTCGCAAATAATACCTACAGCAGAACAAACTCAAATGTCCTCTCAGCTCAATTTCACTCTTAAAAAAAATAATGAAGAAATCTATAACGATCACTTGGATATTACTAAAATTCCTAATTTTCCACCAATTCCTAATCAGTCAGGCTACAACAGGCAATTTAAGAATTTTGAACCCAGTCAATTGCAAGAACTTCTACCCTTTGAAAGCACTGCTATCATAACGCCTAGCGATGTTGCACGAAAGCGAGATATTATAAACCCTAATGCTATCCATATTATGGATCCTAATATCATTCAAGCAATGCGTAAGATTCTTGATGAAAACCAATTAGAAAAAGAATTAAATGAAAGGCTTAATCAATTTGATAAAAGTATTCAAGCCATCAGGTTTAGTGCCAACAACCAACTCAAATTAAAAGTGAAAGGTATAAAAGAAAAAATCCCATTATCTGTATTTGGTGATGGTTTGATTAAGTATTTGTATATTGTAAGCACTTTTATTGCCAATAACGCAAAAACGATTTATATTGATGAAGTGGAGAATGGCTTACACTTTTCTCGCATGAAATTATTATTAAGGTGTGTTATTGATTTTATCAACGACAACAAAGATGGTAATTTGCAAGTGTTTATGACTACCCACAACCAAGAATTTATAGAAATTTTAGATCAAGTTATCAAAGAAAAGGATTTTGCGCATCAAACTAAGTTGTTTTGCTTAGAACAATACAATGGTTCAATCGTTGCAGAGCCTTATTATGGAGAAAATTTATCTCTTTATTTCAAGAATGGTGCCAATCTTTTTGGAGGTAAAGAAAGGTTTAAGGAAAATAATTATGAGTAAAAAGACACTCATTTATACAGAAGGAGAAAGTGATAAAAAATTTCTAAGTTGGTGTCTTGATGTTTGGAAAAATGAAGATCATTTTGTTCAAGCTCATTTTGATATAATCCATGTAGAAGGTAAAGATAAATTATTCTCAGATGAATTTTGTAAAAGAATCGAGAATATTTTAAAGAATAAAAACCAAGAATATAGACAAGTGTGCATTATTTTTGATGCAGACATAAAAAAAGAGAACCAAGAAAGCGATGCAGGTTTTGATAACAAGCTTAAGCATATTCGTGAAAAATTCAAAGAAAAAGGGACTGATTTTCCAAAAGAACAAATCTTTTTATTCCCTAACAATCAAGATGATGGCGATTTAGAAACCCTATTATTAGAAATTGCTAAACACGATGAATTTCTTAAATGTTTTGAAGAATACTTAGAATGTATTAAAAGTAAAGAACATTATAAACCGATTAAAAACATAAGAAAAAATATGCTGTATGCCTATTTAGAAGTGTTTGAACTACAGAAATTTTTCCAATACAAGTGGGATACAAGTAACAAGAATGAAAAATACATTATTATTGATAGTAAAGGTAAAATAAAGGAAAAACACAAAGAAGAATATGAAAAACTAAAAGAAGTGATTGATTTTAACTCAAAATCTCTCATTCCCCTTAAAAATTTTCTAGGACAATTCGCAGAAAATAATCAAAAAACAAATTTTAAGATTTTCTAATTTAACAAAATATATTACAATTATCTAAAAAATATTATTTTTACAAAAAGGCGCGTTGTGAAATTGTGGTTTCCTTATTTTTTAGCGATTGTGTTCTTGCATGCATTGGGTTTAGCGTTACTTTTTATGGCTAATAACGCTTCGTTTTATGCGGCGGCGTCTATGGCCTACATGTTAGGGGCAAAGCATGCGTTTGATGCGGATCACATCGCTTGCATAGACAACACCATCAGAAAGCTCACCCAACAAGGCAAAAACGCCTATGGTGTGGGATTTTACTTTTCTATGGGGCATTCAAGCGTGGTGATTTTAATGACTATCATCAGCGCGTTTGCGATCGCTTGGGCTAAAGAGCATACGCCGATGCTAGAAGAAATAGGGGGGGTAGTGGGGACTTTAGTTTCTGGGCTTTTTTTGCTCATTATAGGGCTATTGAATGCGATTATTTTAGTGGATTTATTAAAAATATTCAAAAAATCGCACTCTAACGAAAGCTTGAGCCAGCAACAAAATGAAGAGATTGAACGGCTTTTAACGAGTAGGGGCTTACTCAACCGCTTTTTTAAGCCCTTGTTTAATTTTGTTTCCAAGTCGTGGCATATTTATCCTGTGGGTTTTCTTTTTGGGCTAGGCTTTGATACCGCCAGTGAAATCGCGCTTTTGGCCCTTTCTAGCAGCGCGATTAAAGTGAGTGTGGTGGGCATGCTTTCTTTACCCATTCTTTTTGCCGCTGGCATGAGTTTGTTTGACACATTAGATGGGGCGTTCATGCTCAAGGCGTATGACTGGGCGTTCAAAACCCCTTTAAGAAAAATCTATTACAATATTTCTATTACAGCCTTAAGCGTGTTCATCGCACTTTTTATCGGGTTGATTGAGCTTTTTCAAGTGTTTAGCGAGAAACTCCATTTAAAATTTGAAAACCGCCTTTTAAGCGCCCTACAAAGCCTGGAATTTACAGACTTGGGCTATTACTTGGTGGGCTTATTCGTAATAGCGTTTTTAGGCTCGTTCTTCTTATGGAAAATCAAATTTTCTAAATTAGAGGGCTAGATTTTAAGCTCTCAAGTTATCGCTCAACAAATCTTTAAGGCTTTTATTTGAAAAACCTGGCATAAAGGCTTTAGGGTTTGAAAGGCTTTCGCTCAAATAACTTAATAATTCCTTAATTTCGTTTAATTTTTCTTCCAAATAAGCTTGAAACCCGCCCACATTTTCCAATAAATTCAAAGGATTGTCCACAATCATGGAAAAAACTTCATCGTTAATGGCAATGTTGAGCTGGGTGTCAAACAAAGGGGAGGCTAAAAACTGGCAATTTTCTACAATTTCTCGCAATTCCTGTTTAACGATAGAAGCTTGTAAAGCGTCTTTATCTTCTAAGCCCATGCTCTTATTGAAAAGCTTTTTGCAAGCGATTTGCAAGACTTGTAACGCCCCAACGCTCTCGTTTATATTTTTCATGTCCCTACTGAATTTAGCGATTTGTTGGGATTTTTCTATCGCATTGGTTTTAAAATCGCTTGTTTCAACATCGCCCAAATGCTTTTGAAGAGTTTTTAAAATATCCATAAAAAACCTTTTAAATAGAATTGATCATTCACAAGCATTTTTCGTTCCTTTTTTATGAAAACTTTAAAAAACACCCTTAAAAAAAACACCCTTAAAAAGGTTTTTAGGTATAATTAGCGATCTTTTAGTTTTAAATAGTAGAGAGATTGGATGAAAAAAATATGGCTTTTGGTGTGGGGCTTGTATTCTTGGGTGTTTTTGCATGCGATAGAAACGATAGAAAAAGCCCCTACAAATGTAGAGGATAAGGACAAAGCCCCCCATTTGTTGCTTTTAGCAGGGATTCAAGGCGATGAGCCTGGAGGGTTTAATGCGACTAATTTGTTTTTAATGCATTATAGCGTTTTAAAAGGCTTAGTTGAAGTGGTTCCTGTATTGAATAAGCCTTCCATGTTAAGAAATCATAGGGGCTTGTATGGGGATATGAACCGCAAATTTGCCGCTTTAGACAAGAATGACCCTGAATACCCCACTATCCAAGAAATCAAATCCTTGATTGCAAAACCCAATATAGATGCTGTCTTGCATTTGCATGATGGTGGTGGGTATTATCGCCCTATTTATATTGATGCGACGCTCAATCCTAAGCGTTGGGGGAATTGCTTTATTATTGATCAAGATGAAGTTAAAGGGGCGAAATTCCCTAATTTGCTTGCTTTTGCAAACAATACGATTGAGAGCATCAACGCCCATTTATTGCACCCCATTGAGGAGTATCATTTAAAAAACACGCACACCGCACAAGGCGATACAGAAATGCAAAAAGCCCTAACTTTTTATGCGATCAACCAAAAAAAGAGCGCTTTTGCCAATGAAGCCAGCAAAGAACTCCCTTTAGCATCAAGGGTGTTTTACCATTTGCAAGCCATTGAGGGCTTACTCAATCAACTCAATATCCCTTTTAAGCGCGATTTTGAGCTTAACCCTAACAGCGTGCATGCCCTAATCAACGATAAAAATTTATGGGCAAAAATCAGCTCTCTGCCTAAAATGCTCCTTTTTAACTTACGCCCCAAACTCAATCATTTCCCTTTACCCCACAACACTAAAATCCCACAAATCCCCATAGAGAGCAACGCTTACATTGTGGGGCTAGTCAAAAATAAACAAGAAGTGTTTTTAAAATACGGCAACAAGCTCATGACACGATTATCGCCCTTTTACATAGAGTTTGATCATTCTTTAGAAGAAGTGAAAATGCAAATTGACAATAAGGATCAAATGGTTAAAATAGGGAGCGTGGTTGAAGTGAAAGAGAGTTTTTATATCCATGGCATGGATAATATCCGCGCGAATGTGATTGGCTTTAGCGTTTCTAATGAAAGCAAGCCTAATGAAGCGGGTTATACGATTAAATTTAAAGATTTTCAAAAACGCTTTTCACTGGACAAGCAAGAAAGGATCTATCGCATAGAATTTTATAAAAACAACGCGTTTAGTGGCATGATCTTAGTGAAATTTGTGTAGAATGGATAAACCTTACCAAAAGAGTTCATAGCGTTTTAAGGCAACGCCTGATATAATATGATAACCGCAAGTAAAGGATAGTTATGTTAGACATTAGAAATCTTTATTTACCATTACCTAACTTAACAGAGAGGCTGTGTAAGCAGAAGACTTTATACCATGTGTTCATCTTATTCTTTTTTAGCAAGGGAACATCGTATTTTAGAAAGAATGCATGAGATAATCCAAAAGGGTATGGATGGCTTAACACAGCGATTAGACAATGACTTAAAAGATGATGATTCTCGTATTCTTGTCCCTATTGAATGCATACGGGGCTTAAGCCTTGTTGGCAACATGAAACCTGACGAGCTATGCATATTGTTTATTAAAATCTTTGAACTTATTCACTCATCATTCAAAAGCCATTTATCTCGCAGCTCTCTTTCTTTTATTGGTGGTGTAATCAGCGGCTTGAAAAAGCAGATCCGTAATGTATAAAAAATTGGAGTAAGAAAAGGGGGAAATACGATAATTTTTTTCTCTTATTGTTATGATAAATCACCATTGAAGGGCGTAAAAACACCCAAACAAACCCAAGCACTAAAAGATAACAACCCTTTTGAATATTGCGGTTTTTAACCCGCTACTTATATCGCACTACCTTTATTATATTACTTCTTGCCCCGCATCCAATAAAGCTTCCTTAATCAAATCCTGTGTCGCTGGAGCGTCAAATTCTACAACCACGCTCTTTTTTTCCACGCTCGCATCAATAAAGCTCACGCCTTCAATTTCGCCCACAAATTTTTCAATTTTATCCACGCAATGGTTGCAAGTAATGCTTGGCACTTGAAAAGTTACTTTCATTCAATGATCCTTAATTTTAAAATTCCTTAGCCTTTGGGAGTTTAAAACCACACTCACAGAGCTTAAACTCATCGCTAAACCCGCAATCGCCGGGCTTAACATGATATTAGCCTTATAAAGAACCCCACAAGCTAAAGGGATAAACACGCTATTATAACAAAAAGCCCAAAACAAATTTTCTTTGATATTTTTAATGGTCGCCTGGCTTAATTTAATCGCGCTATAAACCGATTTAATATCGTTATTAAAGCTCACAATATCCGCTGCTTGCACGCTCACATCGCTCCCTTTAGCCATCACCACCGCCACATCGCTCATAGCAAGGCTAGGAGCGTCATTCAAGCCATCGCCCACCATCATAACGATCTGCCCTTTTTCCTTAAGCTCTTTGATCTTATTGAGCTTGTCTTGTGGTTTAGCGTTACTGATATAGCCATCAATCCCTAATTCAAGCGCGCATTTTTGGACATTCTCTCTATTGTCTCCGCTTAAAAGAAAGGTGTTAATGCCTAATTTTTTGATTTGAGCGATATGCTCTTTCACGCCTTTTTTGGGCAAATCTTCTAAAACAAACGCCCCTAAAAGTTCGTCTTCTTTTTCATTAATCATTCTACCCACAAACACTAAAATCCCGTTTTCTTGAATTTCTAGCGTGTTAATAGGGTTAAAAAACTCGCTATTACCGACTTTGATAACCTCTTTAGCGCCTTGATAATCTGTTTTAGCGCTGATGCCAAAGCCTGTTTTCACTTTAACTTCACTCATTTCTTTTAAGGGAGCGTTATGCTCTTTGGCGTATTCTACAATCCCTTTAGCAATGACATGTTCGCTGCTCTTTTCAATGCTGCTCGCTAAACTTAATAGCTCTAATAATTCTATGCTAGAATGAACGCTTTTAACGACAGGCTTGCCGTTAGTGAGCGTGCCGGTTTTATCAAAAACGATCGTATTAACTAGCCTTGCTTTTTCCAAACTTTTAGCGTCTTTAAAAAATAAGCCTAAAGAACTCGCTTTTTGGTTCGCCACTAAAATACTCATAGGCGTAGCCAACCCCAAAGCGCAAGGGCAAGAAATCACTAAAACCGATACAAACACTTCTAAAGCGATTCCAAAATTCCACCAAAAATCAGGCTTAGGCGCGATGATGAGCCACACCACAAACGCTAAAATAGCGATAGCGATCACGCTTGGCACAAACACGCTTGAAACCTTATCCGCTAAGCGAGAAATCTCTGCCTTTGAGCTTTGAGCGTTATGGATCATTTCTACAATTTGAGACAAGGTGCTGTTTTTGTTATTTTGCGTGGCTTTCATTAAAAAACTCGTGTTGCTATTGAGCGTCCCTGAAAAGACTTTATCGCCGACTTTTTTATAAACCGGTAACGCTTCGCCGCTTAACATGCTCTCATCTAATTCCCCTTCGCCCTCTATGATTTCACCATCCACCGCAATCGCGCTTCCAGGGAGGACTTTCAAAATATCCCCCACCACAATGCTATCCACTAAAACTTCAATTTGTTGGTTATTGTGCATTTTAAGGGCGGTTTTGGGGGCGTTTTTCATCAAGGCTTGCATAGCGTCTAAAGCTTTGTCTTTAGAAACATTTTCAATGCGTTTGCCCACCATCACAAACATTAAAATCACGCACACGCTCTCAAAATAATAATGCCCATAAGACCACTGGTTTGTATAAACCAAATACAATGGCCACAGGCTTGAAGCTAAGGCAGCGCTTGTGCCTATGGCGATAAGGCTACTCATGTTAGGCTGTCTGTGCCATAAAGCTTTAAACCCTTGAATGTAAAAATCCCTCCCCCAATGCATGACAATGAGCGCGCCTATAAGCTGTAAGCAAGCGTTTAAAAAATTACTATGATTGTCAATCGTAAGCAAGCTTTCAGGTAAAAGACTAGGGCTAAGCATCGCTCCCATAGAAAGATACACCACAAAAAGCGTGAAAATAACCGCCAACGCTAATTTAACATTAGGGCTAAAAAATTCTTTTTTTTCTTCCGCTAGAGTTTTTTTAGGGCTATAGCCCAGTTTTTCAATGAGTTTAAAAATTTCGTCTAAATTGGTTTCATTTTCGTTAAATTCAATGTTAGCGCTCTTATTCAAAAGGTTCACTTCTATTTTTTTCACAAAACTTTTACGCCCTAAAGAGCGTTCAATCCCACTAGAACACGCCGTGCAAGTCATTCCCTCTATATAAAAAGATTCTTTCATGCGCTTTTATTTTTATTAAAAATAATTTTTACCATTAAAAAGAGCCACCGAATGATGCCATAAATCAAATACAACCCCATAAACACGCTTAAAGCCTCTAAAGGGCGCACAAACACTAACGATAAAAAAATCAACACTAAGATGAAAAGCTTGAGATTCCATTTGACTTTTTTAAAATTAGGGTAGCGGATATTGCTCACCATAAGCACCCCTAATAAGACAATAAAGCTTAAAAATAACTTTTCGGTATTGCCTTCTAAAAAATGGTATTTGTTATCCAATAACACGCAAAGCACCACCAATACCGCCGCCGCAGGAATGGGGATACCGATGAAAGAATAGGGGTCGCTTGTGTTCGTGCTGATGTTGAATCGCGCTAATCGTATCGCTCCAAAAATCACAAACAACGCGCTCACCGCCATGCCTATGCGCCCAAAGTTATACCCCACATAAAAGTAAGTGATTAAGCTTGGGGCCACCCCAAAAGCGACTACATCAGCTAGGGAGTCAAATTCAATACCAAACTTGCTAGTGGTGTTGGTAAGCCTTGCGACACGCCCATCAAGTCCGTCTAAAATAAGGCTCGCTACCACTAACCAGCATGCCATGACAAATTGGTAACTGGAAGCGTAAAAAATACTCATCATGCCTAAAAAAATACTGCTAGCAGTGAAAAGATTGGGGAAAAGGTAGAGAGGGTTAATAGGCATTAGAGATTCTTTTTAACTTGGCTTTTAGAATGGGAATAAAAACGATTTTAAAATCAATTATGGGAATAAAAATTTTACAAGCGCTAAAAAACTCACAAGAAAAGAGCGTTAAAGCAAACGCTTTATAACGTTGTTGATAAGCACGGGTTTTTAGAAAACAAGATCTAAAAAAAAGCTTTAAACAAACAGAATGTTTATCATAAGGCTTTAAACCCTTATCAAAAATCTGTTTGTAAGCTCGCACTTTTAACTCGCTTGCTCTTCTAAAGGGATCAAACGGCTTTCTAAATTATTGGCGGTCTCGTATTCGCTGATGATTTCACGCACTCTCTCGCCTGTAATGACTTCTTTGTCAAACAATTCTTTGACCATGATTTCAATCGCTTCTCTGTAGTCGCTCAAGGTTTGTTTGACATGCTCATAGCGCTCTTCTAGCAAGTTTTTAATGAAAAGATCCATTTCTTCTGCGGTTTTTTCGCTAAATTCCCTACTGCTTCCATAACCGCCTCCTAAAAAGGCGTTCCGTTGCTTTTCTAACACCATAAGCCCACTGACACTGCTCATGCCGTAGTAACTCACCATGCCTTTAATAATATCAGTCGCTCTTTCTAAATCGTTGCTCGCACCGGTAGAAATTTCTTCCAAAAAGACTTCTTCAGCCGCTCTCCCGCCTAAAAGCACATCAATTTCAGCGATGAGTTCGTGTTTTTGCATCAAGTATTTGTTTTCTTCAGGCGTGTTAAGGGTGTAGCCTAAAGCCGCCATTCCCCTTGGAATGATAGAGACTTTATTCACCCTAGCACTCCCTTTAGTCATTTCAGAAATCACGGCATGCCCACTTTCATGGTAGGCGACGATTTTCTTTTCCTTAGGACTGATGCGCCTGCTTTTCTTTTCTAGCCCTGCAATCCCTCTTTCAACCGCTTCTTTTAAATGCTGTTGCCTGACTTCTTTTTGGTTGTTTCTTCCTGCTAAAAGCGCGGCTTCATTGATGATATTCGCTAAATCCGCTCCTGCAAGCCCTGCGGTGAGTTTGGCGACTTCTTGCAAATTCACATCGTTAGCGAGTTTCACGCCTTTAATATGCACTTTTAAGATTTCTACCCTGCCATTAAAATCAGGCTTATCCACTAAAACCTGCCTGTCAAAGCGCCCTGGACGCATTAACGCCGGATCTAAGATTTCGGGGCGGTTCGTTGCGGCTAAGACAATCACAGGCGCGTTCTCGCTCCCAAAACCATCCATTTCGGCTAAGAGTTGGTTTAAGGTTTGCTCTCTTTCATCGTTTCCGCTCACCACGCCTCCAGCCGCTCTGCTTTTACCTATGGCATCAATTTCATCAATAAAAATGATGCTAGGGGCTTGTTTTTTAGCGGTTTCAAACAAATCTCTAACCCTGCTTGCCCCTAAGCCCACAAACATTTCAATGAAACTGCTCCCTCCCATAGAGAAAAACGGCACATGTGCTTCGCCGGCCACCGCTTTTGCTAAAAGGGTTTTACCGGTTCCTGGAGGCCCTACTAATAACACGCCTTTAGGGATTTTAGCCCCTAAATTAGCGTAGCGATCAGGGTATTTTAAGAAATCTACGATTTCTACCACCTCTTCTTTGGCTTCTTCATTGCCCGCCATGTCATTAAAACGCACATTGGGTTTTTCAGCGTTAATGAGTTTTTTCGCGCTCCCCATACCAAAAATACCCCCACCCATATTTTTTTGCATGCGGTTTGCCATAAACATCCATAGCCCTAAAATCACTAAAATAGGCATGAGCCACCCTAGCATGTCGGTAAAAAAGTTAGACTCGCTAAAACCAGAATAATTGATTTTTTTCTCGTCTAACAAAGGCACTAAGGTCAAATCAGGCACTCGTTTAGCGATATAAATCACACGATTGTTGCCCTCTTTATGGCTGGCTTTGATCAAAGTTTGACCGATGCTCACATTTTCCACTTCATTATTGCTGATGAGCTGTTTGATTTCATGGTAGCTCACATTTTTAGTGCTAGAAGCTAAGAAATTGTCCGAAAAACTGCCATCAGAATTGAAAGAACGCAGAAAAAAAATGAGTAAAATCCCTCCAAGAACCGCAAGGATAATGGGACTTTGAAAAAAAGGTTTTTTAGGTTCGTTCGTTGGTTTCATTATAATCCTTAATTTATTGGTTGTTTTTTAAGCAATTTTAGAGCGACCCATTCGTTACGCTGTCGCTGTTCTAAAACCTCAAATCCATTATAATAGATCTGTAAAACAGAGTTTAAATGGGTTTCTAAAATCCCTGATAAAATAAGAGTGTGGTTACAAAGCCGCACAAATTCACTATACAAACTCTTAATCACATCAGCGACAAGGTTCGCCACAATAATATCAAAACGCCCTTCAATTTTTTGCGTAGAGCCATAAACGACTTTATCTTGCGCTAATAGGGGTATTTGATTCAAGCTAAAATTTTTTAGGGTTTCTTCAACGGCTAAACTATCTGTATCGCAAGCTACTAAAGCGCTAACGCCTTGTCTTTTTAAAGCGATGCTTAAAATCCCGCTCCCACAGCCCACATCTAAAGCGTTTTTGCGTTTTAAATCAAGATTAGAGAGCAGTTCCAAACACATAGAAGTGCTTTCATGATGGCCTGATCCAAAGGCCAAAGCCGGATCGATCATTATGCAATCATTTGCAGCAACATGGCTTGGCTTTTGATGCCAACTAGGGTGTATGTAAAATTTGGCGCATTGCACCGGTAAAATAGCTTGTTTGTAGGCTTCTAGCCAGTTTTTTGAAGCCAGATTGCGTGAAAGATAGAAAAAATCAAACTCGTTTTGCAGGTTTTGTTTTAAATTCAAACAAAACGCTTCTAATGCTGGAATGAGCGAGTTATTCAAATTCTCTTCAGAGCGTAAAATAACGAAATTTTTGAGATGTGGGGGTTTTTCTTTTAAATCTTTTTTTAGGGGGTCATGAGTGGCGAAATAATGCCAATTGGATTGGCTTATAAATTCAATGGTTTCTTTATCGTCAAACGCTTTTAAATTCTCTAAGCTTGATTCTTCTAGGGCTAGGTGTGTGGCGTCTAAAAGAAAGCTCTCAAAAAGTTCTCGCTTCTTAGGGAAGATAAAGAAAAACTCATAATACATTGGCTTTAACACTCAATCGTTTGTCCCTAAAACAACCTCTAATTTTTCTTTCAAAACTTGGGGGGTAAAAGGTTTCACAATGTAGTTGTTCACGCCCGCTTTCAAAGCGGTAATGACTTCGGCCTTACCGCCCTCTGTGGTGATCATAATAATAGGGATTTCTTTAAAACGGCTATCAGAGCGCACCTTTTTAACGAGATCCAAGCCGTTCATTTCAGGCATGTTCCAATCTGTAATAAGCACCTTAGTGTCCGCATTAGCGTCTAGTTTCTCCCAAGCTTCCACCCCATGCTCAGCTTCTAAAACATCTTCATAGCCTAAGCGTGAAAGTGTATTTTTAATAATTCTTCTCATAGTTGAGCTATCATCTACTACTAGTAGTTTCAAAGCACTTCTCCTTTTAAGATTGCATTTAAATTAGGCTCTTTTTAAACAGCCAAAGCGTCTCTAACGCCTTATAATAATAAATCATTCCAAATAATAGCATGTTTTGATTAAAATTACCTTGACCAACAATAATCATTGGCTAAATGGAGCGTTTAATGAGCGTTCTCATTTGTAAAAAAATTCAGTTTGTTTGCTATCATAATAGTTTAAAAGTAATAAAATAACTTTTGAGTGCGATAAAGGGTATTGGATGGTTTGAAAAAAGAAAGATGAGGATTTTACAAGTAAGTGTGTTATTTAAGAATTTTAATACTGGTTATAAGTTTTTTAAATATTTTAAATGCTGAAAATTTGAGTTACATGTCTTCTTCTTATCAAATAGGCACGGTGTTTATGCGCCCTTTAAACACTAACAAGCTTTTACAAGGGGCTTCAATCCTTCAAGGCTATGAAGTGAATCCTAAAAACGATTGGGCTTATTCTAGGTATTATTTCTTTATAGATTATGGTAATGTGCTTTTTAATAATGACTCTACTTTACAAGCGAACATGTTCACTTATGGGGTGGGAGGGGATTTTATGGTCGCCTACGCTAAAAACCCTATCAACCGTTGGGCTTTTTTCTTTGGCTTGCAACTGGCCGCCAACACATGGATACTCAATAATAAAGTCAAAGATTTGGTGGTGAATACTTGGGATTCATTAAAAGATTTCAATTTTCGTAACACTTATTTCAGGGCTATCGGGAAATTTGGGGTGCAGTTTCGCACGATCGTTTTGTATCATAAGGTGGATGTGGAAATTGGCATGAAAATCTTTCTAACCCCTGAAAGGCGCAGCTTGTTTGAAAGGAGCTTTTTGTTTTTTGTTTCGCATTCGTGGCATTTTTAGAAAATGGCGGAGAGAGAGGGATTCGAACCCTCGAAGGCTTGCACCTTACACGCGTTCCAGGCGTGCTCCTTCAACCACTCGGACATCTCCCCTTAAAAAGGGCTTATTATAACTAAGATTTGTTTAAAAAGGGCTTATTTTAAAAGGAGTGAATCTTTAGAAATCACGCCATCTATTTGATTTTTAGTGCAAATTTCCCACAACTCTGTATCGTTTAAATCCATAGAAAACAAGATTTTGCTATCTAATAAGTAATTAGTGGCGTGTTGTTGGGCGAGTATGGCTTGCTTAATATCCTTAAAAATACAATAGAGCGGTTTGAAAGCGTTGAATAAAAAAAAGGCGTCCGTTTCTATCTTGTGCGATAAAAAGATCACGCTAAAATGGACGCCATTTTCACAGCAATACTTAGCTAATTCCAAATTTTTTGGGTTTGCTTCAAAACACACTATATCGTTATTGGTGCTGGAATGAATAGCATCGGTGTTTTTAATGAAAACAAAACGAGCACTAGGGATTAAAGGGTGTCCTAAAATAAGCATATTTATCTCTTATCCTTCAAACAGGTTTCACTGCAATAGGCTACCGCTCCGCTGTAAATAGCGTCTTTGCTAGAGACATAGGTTTGGCATTTAGAGCATACAATCATGTGATCTTCTAATTCTTTGGGGGTTTGTTGCGCATAAGAGTGGTTGTCTTTGTGGTTGTCTTTGTGGGGTTTTTGCCTCAAAAACAAACGCCATAAAACCCACACGATAATGAGTAGGGGGATTAAAATTCTTAACATAAACTTTCCTTTGATTTGTAAAAATAAACACGCTTTTGATGCATAAAGCATTCAGTGTCTTTACAAGCGATTTCATCTTTTAGCTGCTCGCCTTTATAGAATAAAAAATACCCCTTATCTTTTAGGAAGCGTCGGCTTTTTTCTATCAAAAAAGAAGAGCTAGCGACCGCTCTAGAAGTGATTAAATCCACTTGTAAAAGATCTTGATAATCTTCTAAACGCTTTTTAATGATTTCAATGTTTTTTAAAGGCAAAACGCTTTTAAGGTAGTTTAAAAAAGCCGCTCTTTTTATTCTTGGCTCTAAAAGAATGAATTTTGTTTCCGGTTTTTCAAGGGCTAAAGGGATAGCAGGAAGTCCCGCCCCGCTCCCAATATCCAAGCAGCTTTTAAAATCTTTGACAAATTCTAAAGGCTTTAGAGCGTCTGTGATCTGTGGTTCTAACTCGCTTAAATTTTTTGCGCCGCTCAAGTTGTGCGTTTGATTCCATTCTAAAAGGATGCGCGCGTAATCTTGCAATAAGGGGTTCATAAAATCAGCATCCCATCGCCATAAGAATAAAAACGATACTTCTTTTCTATGGCTATTTTGTAGATTTCTTTGGTTTTTTCTAAGCCTATCATCGCGCTCACAAGCATTAAAAGGCTAGATTTGGGCAAATGGAAATTAGTGAGCAAATAATTAACATGCCGAATAGGATTAGCAAGATGCAAGAATATATCGCATTCAAACGCCTCTTGATTAGGGTTTTTTAAACGCTTGAAGTATTCCACGCTCCTTAAAGCGGTCGTGCCGATGCATAAAATCTCTTGGGATTCTTGCAAAATTTCTTGGCTCTTTTTAGGAATATGCAAAACTTCTGTATGGATTTGATGCTCTCTAATATCCTTAGTTTCTACGCCAAGAAAAGTCCCAGCCCCCACATGCAAGGTTAAAAAAGCGTGCTTGAAATCTTTCAATAATTTTTCTAAGCAGTGTTGAGAAAAATGCAATGACGCCGTAGGGGCAGCCACCGCACCGATGTGTTTAGCGAACATGCTCTGGTATTCATGCGCATCCAAACTTTCATCGGCTCTTTTAATATAAGGGGGTAAGGGCATATGCCCGTATTGCTCTAAAAGCTTTAAGATATTTTCTTGATTTAAGGGGGTTTTATGGTCATAAAAAGCGATCAAGCGTTGGCCGTTATGGAGTAATTCCAAAACTTCAGCGTAATAATTTTCATTAAAAAAGATTTTGTCCCCCACTTTGATCTTACCCTTAATTTGAGTTAAAGCGGTATTGCCTTTAAAAAAGCGGTGGAAAAACACTTCGGTCGTTTTTGATGGCAAAAAGGCATGCTTAGATCCAAAAAGCCTGGCCTTCATCACTTTAGTGTCGTTCAACACCACAAGGGCGTTTTTAGGGAAAAAATCTAAAACATGCTCAAAAGTGGTGTGCGTGATTGTTTGCGAACGCCTTTCATAGACGAGCAATTTAGCCTTTTCTTTGGGCAAAACGGGATAGCTTGCGATCAATTCCTTAGGCAAATGATAATCATAGCTTTCTAAATCAAATTCTTTCAACTACGACTCGCTCTTTTCATTTTCTTTGGTGTCATTTTCGTTGTTATTTTCGTTATCTTTAGGAGCCGGATTGACCATTTTGGCGATTAAAATAGAAAGCCCATAAAGCCCCACTAAAGGCAACGCCATAAAGATTTGACTCACCACATCAGGGGGAGTGATAATGGCTGCTACAATAAAAATCACTACAATAGCGTATTTAAAATACGCTTTCAAACTTGCATCGGTGATCAAGCCCACTTTAGCTAAAAAATACGCCAAAACAGGCAATTCAAACGCCACGCCAAAGCCTAAAATCAAGCGTGTGAAAAAGCTCACGTAACTGGACGCAGAAATATTGGCCGCAAACACATCGCTCCCAAAAGTGGCCAAGTATTCAATAATGAAAGGGAACACCACATAATAAGAAAACGCCGCCCCAATCAAAAACATGCCGCTCCCAAAAAACACAAAAGGCAAAATCACTTTTTTTTCATTCTTATAAAGCCCTGGAGCGATAAAGAGCCACAATTGCCAAAAAATAATGGGCATGGAAATGACGATAGCGGCTGAAAAACTGATTTTCACCGCTACCATAACCCCTTCAATAGGGGAGAGCTGAATGAGCGTGCCTTTATAAGAATTTTTAACAAATTCAAAAATATTTTTCCAAAAATGAAAGCACCCCAAAAACGCCACTAAAATCGTTCCTACAGAAACCATCAAACGCTTTCTTAATTCCTGTAAATGCGGTTTTAAATCTTCAAACATGCTCTTTTTCTTTGTCGTGTTCTTTGGTGTTGTTATCGGTTGCTAATTGGACTTCTTTAGGAGGTTCATCGCTTGAAACTTCTTCATTTAAGGCTTCTTCATTGGAAACTTCTTCATTGGAGTGGTTAGGGGGTGCGTTGTTTTCTAGTCTTTTTTGGTAATCTTGCATCAAATCCTGAATGCTTTTAATCTCCTTTTCTGCAGTTATTTTAGCGTCTTCTAATTCTTCAATCTTAACGCCCTTAAGACTCTCCACTTTGTTTTCAAAGAGTTTTTGATACTCTAGAGTTTCTTTTTTGATTTCTTCAATATTGATTTCTTTATCTAAAGTGTCCTTAGCGTCATTGAGCGTTTTTTTAACCGCACGAAAAAATTTCACTATATCCACGACAGCCTGGGGGAATTTTTCTGGCCCTAAAAAAATAATCGCTACAATCAACACCACAAGGATTTCAAAAAAGCCCATGCCAAACATAATAATCTACTTTCACACCCTTTAAAATTTTATCGTTATTGTAGTGTAATTTTCTTTCTAAACAAGGTTAAAATAAAGTTTGAGACTTTAAAGTGGGGATTTTTAAAAGCGCATGGGTTTTAGGCGTGGCGATTCTGCCTTTAGCGGTGCGCTCTAAATAACCATTAGCGAGTAAAAAAGGCTCAATCACATCTTCAATCGTGCCTTCATCTTCTCTCATAGACGCTGCAATCGTATTCAAACCCACCGGCTTTCCTTGAGCGTTAGCCAACAAAGATAAATACGCTAAATCCGCTTCATCAAAGCCCAATTCATTCACGCCTAATTCATTCAAAGCATGCAAAGTGATGTTTAAATCCATCAAGCTTGAATTTTTGACTAGCGCAAAATCGCGTACCCTTTTCAAAAGCCTTAAAGCAATCCTTGGCGTGCCTCTGCTCCTTTTAGCGATTTCATCAGCGCTTTCTTCCTTGATGTCTTGGTTGAGTTTAACGGCGGCTTTTTTGATGATAAGGGCTAGTTCGCTAGAGCTATAAAATTGCATTCTAAAACTCATGCCAAATCTGTCTCTTAAGGGGTTAGAGAGCATTCCGGCTCTAGTGGTAGCGCCGATGAGGGTGAAAGGGGGTAAATCAATCTTAATGGTTTGAGCGGCTGGGCCTGAGCCTATGATAATATCCAGTCTAAAATCTTCCATAGCCGGGTATAAAACCTCTTCAATCGCTGGGCTGAGCCGGTGGATTTCATCAATAAAAAGAATGTCTTTAGCTTGCAAATTAGTCAAAATGGCGGCTAAATCACCGCTTTTTTCTATCATGGGAGCGGCGGTGATTTTGATATTGGTTTCCATTTCTTTAGCGATGATATGGCTGATTGAAGTTTTACCCAAACCGGGCGGGCCAAAAAAGAGCATGTGATCCAAACTTTCTTGGCGTTTTTTAGCCGCGCAAATAGAAATTTGCAAGTTGCTTTTAATCTTTTCTTGACCGATAAAATCTTCCCAAAGATTGGGGCGCAAACTCACTTCTTGAGAAGTTTCAAAATCCAAAGTTTCTAAATTGACTATCCGTTCTTTCATTTAATGGTAACTTTCTAATTCGTTAGGGAAGATTCCCTTTTTCACATCATCAGCGTATTGTTGAATCGCGTTTTGAACCAATTCTTTCCCTTTAAGGTACTCTCGCACGAATTTAGGCTTAAAGCTATCAAAAAAGCCTAACATATCGCTCCACACTAAAATCTGCCCGTCGCAATCCTTGCCGCTCCCTATGCCGATCGTGGGGATTTTGATTTTTTGCGTGATTTCTTGAGCGATAGGGGTGGTTATACCCTCTAAAACCAACAAACCCGCCCCGGCTTCTTCTAAACTCAAGGCGTCTTCTAAAAGCTTTTTTTGTTGCTCTTCATTTTTGCCCTTAACCTTATAGCCTCCATCAAGACGCACGAATTGAGGCATTAAGCCAATGTGTCCTACCACGATAACGCCCTCATTAGTGAGCGTTTTAACCAGTTTCGCTTTTTCTTTCCCCCCCTCTAGTTTGATCGCGCTCGCTTGGGTTTCTTTATAAACTCTAATGGCGTTTTTTAGGGCTGTTTTTTCATCTTTATAGCTTCCAAAGGGCATGTCTGTGATGATAAAAGGAGTCTTAGCGCCCGCGCACACGGCTTTAGTGTGATAGAGCATCATTTTTACACTCGCGCTTAAAGTGTCGTTTTGGTTGAAAAAACTCATATTCAAACTATCGCCCACTAAAATCACATCCACTAGCGGATCAAATATTTGAGCGAACAGCGCGTCATAAGCGGTAATAGCGATGATCTTTTCTTGATTTTTTTTAGCTTGGAGGTGGTTGAGAGTGATTTTTTTAATTGGGGCGGTTTGCATGCTCATTAAAAATCCTAAGTGTTAAATATAGTGGCATTGTAGCATGACTTTATTGGGGTGGGTGAAAATTTTACTCCATTTTAACCGGTCATTTTAATTATTTTAGTATAATTGAAAGAAACTTTTAACAAACAATTCAAGGGATTTAGCGATTTTGGGTCTTAAAAAACATGTTATTTTATGGTCTTTAATGGGGTTTTATGCGGGATTGAGTGCGCTTGATTATGACACCCTAGACCCAAAATACTACAAATATATCAAGTATTATAAAGCTTATGAAGATAAAGAAGTTGAAGAATTGATCAGAGACTTAAAAAGGGCGAACGCTAAAAGCGGGCTTATTTTAGGGATCAATACCGGGTTTTTTTACAACCATGAAATCATGGTTAGAACCAATAGCTCTAGCATCACCGGAAATATTTTAAATTATTTGTTCGCTTATGGCTTGCGTTTTGGCTATCAAACTTTCAGGCCGTCGTTTTTTGCACGCTTGGTCAAGCCAAATATCATTGGCAGGCGTATTTATATCCAATATTATGGAGGGGCTCCTAAAAAAGCGGGCTTTGGGAGCGTGGGGTTTCAATCGGTTATGCTGAATGGGGATTTTTTATTGGATTTTCCTTTGCCTTTTGTGGGGAAATACCTTTATATGGGGGGGTATATGGGTTTAGGCTTGGGGGTTGTAGCGCATGGGGTGAATTATACGGCGGAATGGGGGATGTCTTTTAACGCAGGCTTGGCTCTAACGGTATTAGAAAAAAACCGCATTGAATTTGAATTTAAAATTTTAAATAATTTCCCTTTTTTACAATCCAATTCTTCAAAAGAGACTTGGTGGGGAGCTATAGCAAGCATTGGGTATCAATATGTGTTCTAAAAAAATAAGAAATCTCATTTTATGCTTTAGTTTTATTTTAAGCTTGCACGCTGAAGAGAATACGACTGAAGAAAACATGATTAAAGAAAATACCCCTAAAGACGCTCCCATTTTTTTGGAAGAAAAACGCGCCCAAACGCTAGAGTTTAAAAAAGAAAAGGGGATTGCAAAAAAGATTGATGAAAAAAGCCTGCTTGAAGAAATCCATAAGAAAAAACGCCAGCTTTACATGCTCAAAGGGGAATTGCATGAAAAAAATGAATCCATCTTATTCCAGCAAATGGCTAAAAATAAGAGCGGTTTTTTTATAGGCGTAATCCTTGGCGATATAGGGGTTAGCGCTCATTCTTATGAGAAGTTTGAACTTTTAAGCAATATTCAAGCTTCTCCTTTGTTGTATGGCTTAAGGAGCGGGTATCAAAAGTATTTTGCTAACGGGATTAGCGCCTTACGCTTTTATGGGGAGTATTTAGGGGGGGCGATGAAAGGGTTTAAAAGCGATTCTTTAGCCTCTTATCAAACCGCAAGCTTGAATATTGATTTGTTGATGGATAAGCCTATTGACAAAGAAAAAAGGTTTGCGTTAGGGATATTTGGAGGCGTTGGAGTGGGGTGGAATGGGATGTATCAAAATTTAAAAGAGGTTAAAGGGTATTCACAGCCTAACGCCTTTGGGCTAGTGTTAAATTTAGGGGTGAGCATGACGCTTAATCTCAAACACCGTTTTGAATTAGCCTTAAAAATGCCTCCCTTAAAAGAAACTTCGCAAACTTTTTTATATTATTTTAAAAGCACTAATATTTATTATATTAGTTACAACTATTTATTGTAAAGGCTAAAATGTTGAAATTTAAATATTGTTTGATTTATATCGCACTCATACTGGGACTTCAAGCGACAGATTATGACAATTTAGAAGAAGAAAACCAACAATTAGACGAAAAAATAAACAATTTAAAGCAACAGCTCACCGAAAAAGGGGTTTCGCCCAAAGAGATGGATAAGGATAAGTTTGAAGAAGAATATTTAGAGCGAACTTACCCAAAGATTTCTTCAAAGAAAAGAAAAAAATTACTCAAATCTTTTTCCATAGCCGATGATAAGAGCGGGGTTTTTTTAGGGGGTGGGTATGCTTATGGGGGATTTAATCTTTCTTATCAAGGGGAGATGTTAGACAAATATGGCGCGAATGCCCCTAGCGCGTTTAAAAACAATATCAAGATTAACGCTCCTGTTTCTATGATTAGCGTTAAATTCGGGTATCAAAAATACTTCGTGCCTTATTTTGGAACACGATTTTATGGGGATTTATTGCTTGGGGGAGGGGCGTTAAAAGAGGATGCAAGCAAGCAATCTGTAGGCTCGTTTTTTTATGTTTTAGGGGCTGTCAATACCGATTTGTTGTTTGATATGCCTTTAGATTTTAAGACTAAAAAGCATTTTTTAGGCGTTTATGCAGGTTTTGGGATAGGGCTTATGCTTTATCAAGACAAGCCTAATCAAAACGGGAGGAATTTGGTGGTGGGGGGCTATTCAAGCCCTAATTTTTTATGGAAATCTTTGATTGAAGTGGATTACACTTTTAATGTGGGCGTGAGTTTAACGCTTTATAGGAAACACCGCTTAGAGATTGGCACCAAATTACCGATTAGCTATTTGAGAATGGGAGTGGAAGAGGGAGCGCTCTATCAAAATAAAGAAGACGATGAACGATTGTTGATTTCAGCTAACAACCAGTTCAAGCGATCCAGTTTTTTATTAGTGAATTATGCGTTCATTTTTTAAGGCTTGATTTTGGAGTTGAGGTTTAAAATTTTAGCGTTAGTCGTTTTGATTTTAGGGGGTTATTTGATTTTTAACGCTTTAATCACAAAACCCAAAGCTTTAAGTTTTAGTTTAAACAGCAAAGAGGATGCACTCAATGACAATAATGAAGCGCTTTTTTGGGATTTAAAAAAACCCATTAAGATTAAAATAGCAGCCCCAAAGGGTATCAAACGCTATGATTTAAAAGTAACCACGCAAGATAATTTGATCTTATATGAAAAAGAAAATCTGGTATTGGATAAACCCAAGTTTTTAGAGGTGCCTTTAATTAGGCCTGAAATCATGGGGTTAGAAGACAAGTGCCTTTTGTATGAAATTCAAGCTAATGATTGGAGCTATGCTAATTTTTTCAATGGCAATAAGGCGTCTTTCAAACAAGAAGTGTGCATTGATACGATAAAACCCTCAATCACGATTTTATCTCGTTCCCCAAGCATCGCTTATGGGGGGAGCGCGGTAGTGGTCTTTGAAGCTTTGGATAAGAATTTGTCTCAAGCGTTTGTTCGCGTTAAAAAAAAGGATTTTAAAGCTTTCAGGCTTTTAGAATTCAAACAGCGTAATGTCTTTATCGCTCTAGTGCCTTGGTCTTATAAAAATAAGGATTTTAAAGCGTTCATTGTTGCTAAAGATAAAGCCTATAACTCTAATACCACCCCTTTATTATTCAAGCGAAAAACCCATCGTTTGAGGGAAAAAGATATAGACTTAAGCGCCTTAAAAGACAAGATTGTACAGCAAGAAAAATTTCAAAATCACACTGAGCAAACTTTATTAGAAATATTTTCCAACGCGCGTCCAAAAGATTTAGAAAAAGCCCAAAAGATCGCTTTAGAGCAAGGGGATTTTTATAAGGATTTTTCCCATTTTCAAGCGCTAAAACCCTTGAATGGGCCTTTTAAAATGGTAAGCAATTTTTTAGAAAATCGGCGTATCTTAAAGGACAATCAGGTGTTGTTTAAATTCTTGCATTTAGGGGTGGATTTGATACCTAGCAAGGATTTATCTTTAGCGTTTGATCCAATTATGAAGAGGGTTTTTAAGGGGGAGTTGGGTTTTTATGGTAATAGTTTAATTAATTGCTATGGGCTGGGTTTGTGCGTTTTTTTAGCGCATTTAAAAGATGATGAAAGCGTGGGGAGTAGCGGTTTGAAATTAGGGATCGGGTTGCATTTAGGGATGCTTTTGCAAGGGGTTTTTGTCCGGCCCAATGAATGGCTTAATGAGCAATGGATAAAAACCAATATCATCACCCCCATAGAGCAAGCCAAACAGCTTTTAATGAAAGGATAGTCATGTTAAAAACCAATCAAAAAAATGTGCATGCGTTTGAAATTGAAAAGCAAGAGCCTGAAGCGGTCATGGAATTTTTAGAAAAAAACCACGCCCTTTTGCAGTATTTTCTTATTATATTTAAATATGATATTGAACCAGAAGTCAAAGCCATTTTGCGCAAACACCAGCTTTTATTTTTAGAAACGAATCGCGCTTTAAACGGACGCCATATCAAAACCATGTCTTTAAAAGAAGAAAACAATCATTCAAAACCCAATCATTCTAAAACAGAACCTAAAACAACGATTTATGAGTGCCACATCAGGAGTGGGGAAGAGATTTATAGCGCTAATCATCTTATTTTTTTGGGTAATATCCACAATGGGGCAAAGATTATTTCAGAGGGCTGTGTGTCGGTTTATGGGGTTTGCGAAGGGGCGATTGTGTGCTTTGGAGAGTGCTTGATTTTGAAAGAAGTCAAGAGCGCTCAAATCGTTTTTCAAAATAAAATTTTCTCTTTAAAAGAGGTTGAACGGCTTTTGGTAAATAAAAATATTAAAATAATCACTAAAAATGACGATATACTAGACATAAAGGAAGTATTATGAAGCAAACAACCATTAACCACTCTGTGGAATTAGTAGGGATAGGCTTGCACAAGGGCGTTCCTGTGAAGCTTGTTTTAGAGCCTTTAGGAGAAAATCAAGGCATTGTTTTTTACCGCTCTGATTTGGGCGTGAAGCTCCCCTTAAAACCTGAAAACATCGTGGATACCAAAATGGCAACCGTGTTGGGTAAGGATAATGCTAGAATTTCTACGATTGAGCATTTGCTTTCAGCTATCCATGCGTATGGTATTGATAATCTTAAAATCTCTGTGGATAACGAAGAGATCCCTATCATGGATGGGAGTGCTTTGACTTATTGCATGCTTTTAGATGAAGCAGGGATTAAAGAATTAGACGCTCCTAAAAAGGTGATGGAAATCAAGCAAGTCGTTGAGGTTAGAGAGGGCGATAAATTCGTTAAAATTGAGCCAGACAGCCAACTTTCTTTGAATTTCACGATTGATTTTAGCCATCCGGTTATCGCTAAGCAAGCCCATCATTTTGTCTTTAGTAAAACCGCTTACAAAGAGCAAGTCGCTAAAGCCCGCACCTTTGGGTTTTTGCAAGAAGTGAATTACTTGCGATCCATTGGTTTGGCTAAAGGGGGAAGCTTGAATAATTGCATCGTGCTGGACGAAAACAGCATTTTGAATAAAGAGGGCTTGAGGTGCGAAAAGGAATTCGTGTGCCACAAGATTTTAGACGCTATGGGGGATCTAATGGTTTTAGGCATGCCTGTGATGGGCAAATACACTTCTTTTTCAGGGAGTCATAAGCTCAATTCCATGTTGGTTAAAGCCATTTTAGCGGACGCTAAAAATTACGAAGTTTTGATCGCTACGGATCCGGCTAAAGAATTTGCGTTGCAAAAGGCTTTCGCTTAATCCTGAATTAGGGTTTATTTTTTGGAATTGGATTTAGTGCTTATCTCTTTAGGCGAGGGGGTTTTGCTTGGGGTGTATCAAAACAATTTTTTATGCGCTTCTTACACTTCCAAATCAAAAACGAGTGAAGCTTTAGTGGAAGTTTTTTCACAATTATTCAAAGATTTTAAAAACCCCACCATTTACCCCACGATCCACTCTAATTTACCGGCGATTAAAGGGGTTTATTACGCTAAAGGGCCAGGGAGTTTCACTAGCCTAAAGCTCACGCATGTTTTCTTACACACTTTGGCTTTAATCCATGACTTTGAACTCTATTCAACCACAGGCTTTGATTTTAACGACAACACGCCCATTTTGGCGTATGCCAATAAATACTTTGTTTCAAAAGAAAGGGAAAGCTTAACCGATTTTAAGGATTTGAAAATTGCGCCAAAAGATTTCATGCTGCCCTCTTTTTTAGAGAAAGACAAATTCACCCAATTGAACACGCCGTTTTACATTTTGCCTCCTATTTAGTGTATAATGCTAGTTTTAAATAATGAAAGGGTATCAAAAATAGGGGTTTAAAATTTGGTAGTGAGTGTTCCTGCAACGAGTGCGAATTTAGGTCCCGGTTTTGATTGCTTGGGTTTGAG
This sequence comes from Helicobacter pylori, assembly GCF_009689985.1. NCBI lineage: Bacteria > Pseudomonadati > Campylobacterota > Epsilonproteobacteria > Campylobacterales > Helicobacteraceae > Helicobacter > Helicobacter pylori. The sequence goes on from NZ_QBAW01000004.1 coordinate 76,234, forward strand.
TTTGAATTTACGCAATCGGTTTTTTATTGAGCCTAGCAGCTTCCATGCGGTGAAATTGGTTGGGGAGGGTGAAGGGATCCCTAAGTTTTTAACCAACAATATTTTCACTAAAGTGTTTTATGAGATTTTAAAAAAGCATGGGAATGACGGCTCATTTAAATTTTTATTGCATAATAAAGTCCCTATTACAAGGGGCATGGGGTCTAGCTCAGCGATGATTGTGGGGGCGGTCGCTTCAGCGTTTGCGTTTTTAGGGTTTGCTTTTGATAGAGAAAGCATTGTCAATACCGCTTTAATTTATGAAAACCACCCGGATAATATCACCCCGGCGGTGTTTGGGGGGTATAATGCAGCGTTTGTGGAAAAAAAGAAAGTGATAAGTTTAAAAACCAAAATCCCTTCTTTTTTAAAAGCGGTGATGGTGATCCCTAATAGGGCCATTTCTACCAAGCAATCGCGCCATCTCTTGCCCAAGCGTTACAGCGTGCAAGAAAGCGTGTTTAACCTTTCGCATGCGAGCTTGATGACGATGGCGATTGCGCAAGGGAAGTGGGACTTGTTGCGTTGTTGCTCTAAAGACAGGATGCACCAATATAAGCGCATGCAAACTTATCCCGTGTTATTTGCGATCCAAAAGCTCGCTTTAGAAAATAACGCCTTAATGAGCACGCTTTCAGGGAGCGGTTCGTCGTTTTTTAACATGTGTTATGAAGAGGACGCCCCTAAATTAAAGCAGGTTTTGAGCAAGAAATTCCCTAAATTTAGGGTAGCGGTTTTAGATTTTGACAATGATGGAGTCCTTATTGAGAAAGACTGAAATTAAAATCCGCATGTGTGTGGCGTGCAGAATGCGCCAACCTCAAAAGGATTTGTTGCGTTTGAAAAGCTTTGACAATCAAATCATGGAATTTGATGGCACAGGCCGTAGTTTTTATGTGTGTGGAAATTGTTTGAAAAATGGAGAAAAAAAGTTGTTGAAAGCGGTTTCAAAAATAAAGAATGCCCCAAAAGATACCAAAAATATCATTAATTGGATTAAGGAGAGAAGCATAGCATGAGTGGTATGGTTGATTTAAAAGAATTTTTAGCCGAGCTTGGTAAGACCCAAAAAGAGCTTAAAAATGTGATCGAGCAAGCCAAAGACATTGGTTTAGAGCTTAAGACAAATTCTAAAATGACCCCAGAGCAAGCAGGCAAGCTATACAAATACATTGTGGATGGCATTAAAGAACAAATACAAGCCAATCAACCCACTAAAAATCCTGAACAAGACAATAAAGACGATTTGAATACAGCCGTAGCGTCTAAACCTCTTAACAAAAAGGTTTCCAAAACGCCCAAAAAAGAAGAAACAAAAAGCCAGCCAAAGCTCAAGAAAACTAAAGAAAAGAAAAAAGAAGCTCCTACACCCATTGCTAAAAAGAAGGGAGGGATAGAGATTGTCAACACTTTTGAAAACCAAACGCCCCCTGTAGAAAACACCCCTAAAGTGGTTAGCCACTCTCAAATAGAAAAAGCCAAGCAAAAGCTCCAAGAAATCCAAAAAAGCCGAGAAGCCCTAAACAAGCTTACCCAAAGCAACGCTAACAACGCTAACAGCACCAATAACGCTAATAACGCTAATAACGCTAATAACGCTAAAAAAGAAATCAGCGAAGTTAAAAAGCAAGAGCAAGAGATTAAACGCCATGAAAACATTAAAAGACGCACCGGTTTTAGGGTGATTAAACGCAACGATGAAACAGAAAATGAAATTGAAAACAGCGTAACAGAAAGCAAAAAACCCACTCAAAGCGCAGCGGCTATTTTTGAAGACATTAAAAAAGAATGGCAAGAAAAAGACAAACAAGAGGCTAAAAAAGCCAAAAAACCCAGTAAGCCCAAAGCCACCCCCACAGCCAAAAACAACAAATCCCATAAAATTGATTTTAGCGATGCGAGGGATTTTAAGGGCAATGATATTTATGATGATGAAACCGATGAAATCTTATTGTTTGATTTGCATGAACAAGATAATTTCAATAAGGAAGAAGAAGAAAAAGAAGCGCGCCAAAATATCAACGACAGGGTGCGCGTCCAAAGGAAAAACCCTTGGATGAATGAAAGCGGGATCAAACGACAATCCAAGAAAAAGCGCGCATTCCGTAACGATAACAGCCAAAAAGTGATCCAAAGCGCGATTGCAATCCCTGAAGAAGTGCGCGTCTATGAATTCGCGCAAAAAGCGAATTTGAATCTGGCCGATGTGATTAAAACCCTCTTTAATTTAGGGCTTATGGTAACTAAAAACGACTTTTTGGATAAGGATAGCATAGAAATTTTAGCCGAAGAGTTTCATTTAGAAATTTCTGTTCAAAACACCTTAGAAGAATTTGAAGTAGAAGAAGTGCTAGAAGGGGTGAAAAAAGAGCGCCCGCCTGTGGTGACTATCATGGGGCATGTGGATCATGGTAAAACTTCACTATTAGATAAAATCCGTGATAAAAGAGTCGCGCACACTGAAGCTGGAGGGATCACTCAGCACATTGGCGCTTACATGGTAGAAAAAAATAACAAATGGGTGTCTTTCATTGACACCCCAGGGCATGAAGCCTTTAGCCAGATGCGTAATCGTGGGGCTCAAGTAACAGATATTGCAGTGATTGTGATAGCGGCTGATGATGGCGTGAAGCAACAGACTATTGAAGCTTTAGAACATGCAAAAGCGGCTAATGTGCCTGTGATTTTTGCGATGAATAAAATGGATAAGCCTAATGTGAATCCGGACAAACTCAAAGCCGAATGCGCTGAGCTTGGTTATAACCCTGTGGATTGGGGCGGAGAGCATGAGTTTATCCCTGTTTCAGCTAAAACGGGCGATGGTATTGACAATTTATTAGAAACCATTCTTATCCAAGCGGATATTATGGAATTAAAAGCCATAGAAGAGGGCAGTGCTAGAGCGGTTGTTTTAGAAGGGAGCGTGGAAAAAGGGCGTGGGGCAGTAGCCACTGTGATTGTCCAAAGCGGGACTTTGAGCGTGGGGGATAGTTTTTTTGCCGAAACGGCGTTTGGTAAAGTAAGAACGATGACTGACGATCAAGGCAAGAGCATTCAAAATTTAAAACCCTCTATGGTGGCTCTCATCACAGGCTTAAGCGAAGTGCCTCCTGCAGGATCTGTTTTAATAGGGGTAGAAAACGATTCCATCGCGCGCTTGCAAGCTCAAAAGAGGGCGACTTATTTACGCCAAAAAGCGTTGAGTAAAAGCACTAAAGTGTCTTTTGATGAGCTTTCAGAAATGGTCGCTAATAAGGAATTAAAAAATATTCCTGTAGTCATTAAAGCGGATACGCAAGGAAGCTTAGAAGCCATTAAAAACAGCTTGTTAGAGCTTAATAACGAAGAAGTGGCGATTCAAGTGATCCACTCAGGGGTGGGGGGCATTACTGAGAATGATTTGAGCCTAGTTTCTAGCAGTGAGCATGCGGTGATTTTAGGCTTTAATATCCGCCCCACCGGCAATGTGAAAAATAAGGCTAAAGAATACAATGTGAGCATTAAAACTTACACGGTGATTTATGCCTTGATTGAAGAAATGCGATCGCTGTTATTAGGCTTGATGAGCCCTATCATTGAAGAAGAGCATACCGGACAAGCGGAAGTGAGAGAAACCTTTAATATCCCTAAAGTTGGCACGATAGCTGGGTGTGTGGTGAGCGATGGGGTGATCGCTCGTGGCATTAAGGTGCGTTTGATTAGGGATGGCGTGGTGATTCATACCGGCGAAATCCTTTCTTTAAAACGCTTTAAAGATGATGTGAAAGAAGTTTCTAAGGGTTATGAGTGTGGGATCATGCTAGATAATTATAATGAGATTAAAGTGGGCGATGTGTTTGAAACCTATAAAGAAATCCATAAAAAAAGAACCCTCTAATGAACGCTCATAAAGAACGCTTAGAATCCAATCTTTTAGAATTATTGCAAGAGGCTTTAGCGAGTTTGAACGACAGCGAGTTGAATTCTTTAAGCGTTACTAAAGTGGAATGCTCTAAAGGGAAGCACCACGCTTTTGTGTTTGTGCTTTCACAAGATCGTAAAATCCTTTCTAAATTAAAAAAAGCTGAGGGCTTGATCAGGCAGTTTGTTTTGCAGGCGAGCGGGTGGTTTAAATGCCCAAAACTCAGTTTTGTTTTAGACAATACCCTAGAAAAACAGCTCCGATTAGACGCCATATTTAATGAAATCGCTAAAGGGAAAGATAATGACTAAAAAAATAGAAGAGAAAATAGAGGGCGTGATTGAAAGTTTGGGCTATTTGCTTTATGATGTGAGTTTGATTAAAGAAAATGAGCAGCATGTTTTAAGAGTGAGCCTTAAAAACCCTAATGGAGCGGTTAGTTTGGATATTTGCCAGCAAGTGAGCGAGATCATTTCGCCCTTATTAGATGTGTGCGATTTTATTCAAGACGCTTATATTTTGGAAGTGAGCTCCATGGGGTTAGAAAGAACGCTTAAGACCCCCAAACACTTCAAGCTTTCTTTAGGCGAAAAAGTGGAAGTCAAACTCACAAATAAAGAAAGCTTTCAAGCTGTCCTTAAAGACGCTAACGATTTGAGCGCGGATTTTGAATTAGAAGATCATGCTATCAAAAGCGTGGAGTATAAAGATTTAAAGAAAGTTAAAACGCTTTTTGAGTGGTGAAATAACGCAAAGCGGTAGCGTCCTTACACTTTATGAGAGATTATTGCTTGATTGAAATTAGACTTTCATTATTTGGCTAAAAAACGCTAAAAAGCATTTTTTAGATTTCACTCTTCCATTTGAACGATACTCATTATTTCTTTGACCACATTCACATCTTCTAGCGTGCTTAAATCTTGAGTGATGGGCTCTTTTTTAGCGATAGATTTCAAAAGCCTTCTCATGATTTTCCCGCTCCTGGTTTTAGGCAAACCCGGCACATACATGACATTGTCTAATTTAGCGATCTTTCCAGAGATTATTGCTTGATTGAAATTAGACTTTCATTATTTGGCTAAAAAACGCTAAAAAGCATTTTTTAGATTTCACTCTTCCATTTGAACGATACTCATTATTTCTTTGACCACATTCACATCTTCTAGCGTGCTTAAATCTTGAGTGATGGGCTCTTTTTTAGCGATAGATTTCAAAAGCCTTCTCATGATTTTCCCGCTCCTGGTTTTAGGCAAACCCGGCACATACATGACATTGTCTAATTTAGCGATCTTTCCAATCTCAATGGATAAGATATGATTCATTTCTTTTAATAATTCTAAACTCTCGCCAAGATTGCATTTAGCCCCATCGCACAGCACCACAAACGCAAACAAGCCCTCTCCTTTAATCGCATCAGGGATACCCACTACCGCGCATTCAGCCACCATTTCATGTTTAGAAATAGCACTCTCCACTTCAGCCGTGCCAATCCTATGCCCGCTCACATTCACAATATCATCGGTGCGCCCAATAATAGTAATATATCCGTTTTCATCCACGATGGCGCCATCTCCAGAGAGGTAGACATATTCCCCATTCAACTTGATTTGAGAAAAATAGCTGTCAATGTATCGTTGTTCATCGCCCCAAATGTTTCTTATCATAGAAGGCCATGGCTTAGTGATGCATAAAAACCCTTGCTCTCCGGGCTTTGTTTTAGTGCCGTCTTCGTTTAAAACTTCTGCATGGATGCCAGGTAAAGGTAAAGTCGCGCAACTAGCCCTTATAGGCGTAGCTCCCGGTAAAGGGCTGATGATATGCCCGCCTGTTTCTGTCTGCCACCAAGTATCCACGATACTGCATTTTGAATTACCGATTTTTTCATAAAACCATTTCCATGCCGTAGGGTTAATGGGCTCTCCCACTGTTCCTAAAACTTTGAGTGAGTCTAAATTATACTTTAAGGGTTCGTTTTCGCCTTTAGCATGCAGCATTCTTATAGCGGTGGGGGAAGTGTAGAATTTATCCACTCGGTATTCTTCTATCATCCTCCACCATCTCCCATAATCCGGATAAGACATCGTGCCTTCTAGTATCAAGGTTGTCGCCCCACAAGCTAAAGGCCCATAAACCACATAAGTGTGCCCTGTGATCCAGCCAATATCAGCGGTGCACCAAAAATTATCGTTATCTCTAATATCAAAAACCCACTCCATCGTCATTTGTGCCCATAGCAAATACCCTGCACTGCTGTGTTGAACGCCTTTAGGTTTTCCGGTTGATCCGCTTGTATAGAGCAAGAATAAAGGATCTTCAGAGTCCATCATTTCAGGTTCGCATTTATCGGATTGGTAATTGACCATTTCATTATAGACAAAATCGCGCCCTCTCACATAGTCAATCTCTTTGGCGTTTCGTATCACAATGAGCGCTTTTTCCACACTAGGGCAGGCGTTATTTTCTAGAGCCTTGTCAAGGGCTGGCTTGAGCATATAGGGTTTGCCTTTTCTAAAAGTCCCATCCGCTGTGATAACTAATTTGGCTTGAGTGTCGTTGATCCTATCCCTCAAGGCTTCAGGGCTAAACCCAGCAAAAACGATGCTATGGATCGCTCCAATCCTAGCGCATGCGAGCATCATATAAACGCTTTCTACAATCATAGGCATATAGACAATGATTCTATCGCCTTTTTTGACATTGAATTCGTTTTTTAAAAGGTTGGCTGTTTTATTGACTTCAGAGTGGAGTTTTCTGTAAGTGATGACATTATAATCCCCCATTTCCCCTTCAAAAATGATCGCCACTTTATTTTTTTTGTCTTTTAAATGCCTGTCTATGCAATTGTAAGAAACATTGATTTTGCCGTTTTCAAACCATTTGAAAAAAGGGGCGTTATCGCTGTTTAAAACCTTATCAAAGGGCTTAAACCATGTGAGTTTTTGCTTGGCTAACTCGCCCCAAAAATATTCATAATCTTCATTGGCTTCATGCACTAAATCTTTATATTCGCACATGTTTTTAATCCTAGCTTGCTTAGCAAACATTCTGTTAGGGTTAAAGATTTTTTTAGCGAATTCTAAATCATCGTCTGATTGCATCGCATCTCCTTTCTATGGCTTTAAGCACATTTTTTATTATTGTATCCAAACTCACACTCTTTTATGGGGAGGGATACTTTTCTCTTTCTGTGGGGATTGAGACTGATAAAAAAGGAAACAATAGCACGATGAAACCTAAAGGGCGTATTAGTGTTAATATGCTAATATAGCCAAAACATTATGACTACAAAAGGGTGATATGCTGATCTCCATAGCGTTTTTATTGGTTTTGTGTCTTTTGAATTATAGTTCTTTTAAGATGTTAAAATCGTTTCTAACCTTAAAGAAAATCTCTCAGTGCGCTTATTTAGGGTTTTTTATCCTTTTGAGCGCGGGAGAGGTGGCTTTTGCTTTTTATAGAAATACCATGCCTAGCCATTTGTTTGTTTTGACTTCGGCGTGTTCGTTTGTATCTTTTATTGTGTTTATTTTTTCTTTAAGTTTTTACGGGTTTTCCTACTCCATAGAAAAGATAGATTTTTTGCATTCAAGGCGTAAAAGTTTAAAAAATTTTTTAAAATTGGGGTTTTATCTGGCGTTATTGGGGTATTTTTGGCGCGGGTTTTATGAAGGGTTGGCCCGCCCTAAAATCAAAGAAACCCCTATTTATTTAGACAAGCTGGATAAAGAATTAAAGATTATTTTACTCACAGACATGCATGTGGGGAGTTTGTTGCAAAAAGATTTTGTTGATTACATTGTAGAAGAAGTCAATCAAAAAGAAGTGGATATGGTGCTGATTGGGGGGGATTTAGTGGATGAAAACATTGAAAAAGTCAAATCTTTTTTACTGCCTTTAAACAACCTTAAAAGCGCGCATGGCACTTTTTATGTGCCAGGAAATCATGAGTATTATCATGGCATAGAGCCGATTTTATCGTTTCTTGACACGCTTAATTTAACGATTTTAGGGAATGAGTGCGTGCATCTAGGGGGGATCAATTTGTGCGGCGTGTATGATTATTTCGCACGAAAGCATCAAAATTTTGCCCCTGATATTGACAAAGCTTTAAAAAAGCGCAATGAGAGTAAGCCCACAATCCTTTTAGCCCACCAGCCCAAACAAATTAGAAGTCTCAAAGAAAGCCATTCTGTAGATTTAGTGCTTTCAGGGCATACCCATGCGGGGCAAATCTTTCCTTTTAGCCTTTTAGTCAAGCTGGCGCAAACCTATTTATATGGTTTATACAAGCACAGCGATACCACTCAAATTTATGTGAGCAGTGGGGCAGGGTATTGGGGGATTCCTTTAAGGTTTTTAGCCCCTAGCGAGATCGCATACCTTAGGCTTTTACCTAAAAATCAAGCTTAGTTAAACAAAATCTTAATCAAGCGGTTAAAAATAGGGATTAAAACAAGGAGTTAAAAAACAACCGCCAAGACAAAGGGAAAGGAGGGGGAGGTGACCCTTCAATCTTAAGCGGTGCCAACCAAACCATAAGGAATGGTTGGATTTGTAATTATACAATAAAATGGTGATTTTTAGCAAATGATTTTAAAAATTATCCATAAAAACGCTCAAAGGCATTTTTACAACCAATAACCAAGGGCTTGATTTTAATCAAGCGATAACTTTTATTAATATTTTCTTAAACTAATTTAAAATTATGATATAATCAGTGCTTGAATTACTCTTAAATGCAGGAGTCATACACCATGCGCGTTCTACTGATTGAAAAAAATTCTGTTTTGGGTGGAGAAATTGAAAAAGGCTTAAATGTTAAAGGCTTTATGGCTGATGTAACAGAGAGTTTAGAGGATGGGGAATATCTTATGGATATTAGGAATTACGACTTGGTTATGGTTAGCGATAAGAACGCTTTAAGTTTTGTTTCTAGAATCAAGGAAAAGCATTCTTCCATTGTTGTTTTAGTTTCTTCTGATAACCCTACAAGCGAAGAAGAAGTCCATGCGTTTGAGCAGGGTGCGGACGATTATATCGCTAAGCCTTACCGCAGCATTAAAGCTTTAGTCGCAAGGATTGAGGCTCGTTTGAGGTTTTGGGGCTCTAATGTGATTGAAATTGGGGATTTGACCATTAGCCCTGATGAAGAAAAAATTATTTACAAGGGGCGTGAAGTTGAAGTGAAAGGGAAGCCTTTTGAAGTGCTTACCCATCTTGCCAGACATAGGGATCAAATCGTCTCCAAAGAACAGCTTTTAGACGCTATTTGGGAAGAGCCTGAAATGGTTACCCCTAATGTCATTGAAGTGGCTATCAATCAAATCCGCCAAAAAATGGATAAACCCTTGGGGATTTCCACGGTTGAAACCGTAAGACGCAGAGGCTATCGTTTTTGCTACCCCAAACCGGCGTGTGAAGAGTAAATTCCGTGGTTTGCTAAAAAATAGATTAGAATGAGGGTGTGGAGCGGGTAAAATCAAATATTTTAATAGCGATAATAGAGACACTCATATCATGTTAGTGTTTAGCTAGGAGCATGATCATTTTATCTGCGATCAGTAGGGTGTTTTGGTTAAAAAACACTCAAATAAATTCGTATCAATTCATGGATTTAAATATATCTATCAAAACACAAAATACAAACTTTTACTCTGTTTTCATTGGATATTGAAAAAGTCTTATTTTTGTGGGATTTTTATGGGATACAAGAAAAATACACAAAGAAAACGCTAGCTAAACTCTAGCTTGCACTAAAATTTTAGTGTAGTGGCGTTGTGAGAACCATTAAAACTATGATTGCTAATAGTGGTTTCATAGTTGGTCATCTCCTTTTTAAGATAACCGCTCACTATTACCCCAAACTCTCTAACATGCTCCAAATACCCGTAACAAAAAACAATAAAATAGAGGGATAACTTAAACCACTATTGGCTGTGATTACGGATTAAAAAACCTAAAAATACTAAAAAAGCATTTTTTGCAATCAAATTATTAAGAGAGCTTGCGAAAAGTAAACGATGAATTTTTAAGCGACCTTTTAGGGGTTAGGGAGTTTTAGTTGGGGTTTAATAGGGGGAGAGAATTATTTTAAAATATCTCTTACTCCATTAAAGAAATGAGTTTTTGCTATAAAACGATGGGATGAAAATTTTTAAACCTTATCAAAAAGAGTTTTTAAACTCTTTTTAGTTTTTGTTGGCTTTTTGCAAACGGCTTAGTTTTAAGCGTTATTGAAGATTTCTTCAATTTGTTCTTTAATATCCCTGTAATTGAAACTCTCCCTAAAGCCATCAATCTTGCCTCCGCTCGCATTCCTATGCCCGCCCCCATTAAAACACATTTGACTGAGTTCGCACACATCGCAATTCCCATTCGCTCTTAAGCTCACATTCCCTTTAGCGTTCACATCTATATAAAAATCAAAATCCGGATTTTGCGTTAAAAAAAGGTTAGCCAACACGCTAATACCCCCCATAGAATAACTTAAAAACCCTTTTTTATCCTGGTAATAAACGCTACAATCATGCTTTTTTAAAGAGAGCAAATGCGTTTGCGTGCTTGAAGAGATATTGTCCATCGTTTCTGTATCAGGATCACCCCCAAGAGCGATTTTTTTAAGTTTGAACAAATCATTATCATAGGCTACAGGGGCATTTTCTAAAAACAAATAGTTTTTAACTTCTTCTAAAAGCTTTAATTTATAATCGCGGTTCTCATCATCAAACATGAAGCGATTCAATTCAGAGCTTTGGTTAATCATGCGCATACACACCTTGCCTAATTCAAAGCCATAACCTTGCGTGTCCCAAATATCCACAGAATTGACCATTTCCACTAAAGGCTCTAGCCATGCTGTATTTTTTGGCTCTAAAATAGCGTAATGCTTTTTCAAAAACTCATACACGATTTTAGTCGCGCAGCGGTTCGTGTCTAAAAAATACCAATGGAAACTCTCAGCCACTTCCTTACCGCTGATATGGTGATCTAAAAGCTGGATTTGAATGTTTTTATTTTGCAAGCGGTGTTCTTGGATTTTGTCTTGCAAATACTGCGCTTCGTTTAAATTCAAATTCAAATCGCTAATCAAAATAAGGAATTCACTCTCTTTAGATTGAGCGATTGCGTTTAAAATCTCATAAATCCTCGCTGAGACTTCACGCCCGTAATTAGCGTTATAGCATTGGATATTTTTAAAAAATTGTTTTGAAACAAGCTGGCATGCATAGCCGTCTAAATCAATGTGTGAAAGGTGATAAACTTGCATCATTCTCCTTTTTTATCAATTATTTATCCATTAAAAGTTAATATGGATCGTGCCTAAGGCTTCAAAATTAGAATTAGGATCCAATTCAGCATGGCTTAGCACGATCACATCAATCCTAGCCTGCTCCATTTGATTAGAAAGGGCTTTTCTTAAATTAGGCTCTACGATCAAAATCACCGGAGCGATCCCTTTTTGCAAGACTTTCATAGCCTCTTCAGAGACCACTTCAATGAGTTTTTGCAATTCGCCCACATTGAGCAATAGGCTTTTAGAAGTGCCATTTTCTCGCAATTTATTAAGCAAAAATTGTTCGCTATCGGTGGAAAAGGTTAAAAATTTCAAACGCCCGTCTTCAGATTTAAAAGCGTTAGTGATCACCCTAGAAAGCCTCGCTCTCACTTGTTCGGTCAAGATATTCACATCGTTTTGAACCAATGGGGCAATATCGGTAATCGTTTCTAAAATAGTGAGCATGTCTTTAATGGGGATTTTTTCATGCAACAAGGCTTGCAAGACTGATCGGATCGCACCGGTGGGGATTTTTTTACTCTCTTCTACAATCGTAGGATAGTCTTTAGCCAAGCGCTCTAAAAGGGATTTCACTTCATCTTTAGTGATAAAATCTTCAGCGTATTTTTTCACTAATTCGCTGGTGTGCGTCGCAATAACGGTGCTTGGATCAATAATGGTATAGCCTTGAATAATGGCTTCTTCTTTATTTTTAGTTTCAATCCATAAAGCGTCCATTCCAAAAGCCGGCTCTTTAGTAGGAATGCCTTCAATTTCTTTATTCACAAAACCGGTATTCATGGCTAAAAACTTATCTGGCATCACCATGCCCTCACCAATCACAATGCCTTTAAGCTTGATTTCATAATGCGTTGGAGGGAGTTGCAAATCATCCCTGATCCGGATTTGAGGCATCAAAAAACCATAATCGCTCGCTATCTTTTTTCTAATACCTCTAATCCTTTCTAACAAGTCGCCCCCTTGTTTCATGTCCGCAAGACTGATGAGCTGATAGCCTAAAGCCAATTCTAAAAATTCAATCTTTAACACTTCATCAATCGCTTGTTCTTCTTCTCTTTTAAGCTCTTCTTGGGTTTTAGCCCTTGTGGTTTGGGTGTGGGGTTTGATTTTGGAGCTGTGGGGTTTTTCGCTCAAGTCCAAGCCGAATTTTTGACTCAAATAATTTTCTAATTTAGTGAGCAACCCATCTTTTCCCTCCCTGCTAATCAGCCATGCAATGAACAAAAAGAGTGTCCCTACAAACGCTAAAGAAAAGGTAGGGAGTCCAGGAATGGTTGCAAAAAGCAATAAAATCGCTCCCACAATCACTAAAGTTTTGCTTTTATTGGTGAGCTGTGTGATGAGTTTGGAAGCAAAGTCCTCTTCTTCGTTTTGCGTGGTGCGGGTGGCGACAATACCGGTCGCTGTCGCAATGATTAAGGCAGGGATTTGCCCTACAAGCCCATCGCCAATGGTTAGGATAGTGAAAGTGCTAGCGCTAAAGCTCAAGCTCATATCCCTTTGAAACACGCCCACTAAAAACCCTCCAATGATATTGATAAGCGTGATGATAATAGAAGCGATCGCATCGCCTTTGACAAATTTAGACGCGCCATCCATCGCGCCATAAAAATCCGCTTCTTGGCTTAGAGCGGCGCGCCGTTTTTTGGCTTCCTTATCATCAATAAGCCCTGAGTTTAAATCCGCATCAATCGCCATTTGCTTTCCTGGCATAGCGTCTAGGGCAAATCGCGCCCTAACTTCAGTAACCCTAGTAGAGCCATTAGTAACCACCAATAAATTCACTAGCACTAAAATACTAAAGATAATCGCCCCAATCACATAATTCCCGCTCACGCTAAATTCCCCAAACGCCGTGATAATATCGCTCACCGCGCTAGGCCCTTTATAGCCTTGGGTTAAAATCATTCTAGTGGTGGCGACATTTAAAGCCAAGCGGTATAAGGTTACAATGAGTAATAAAGTGGGGAAAGCGCTAAAATCAGTAGGCTTGTCAATATAAAGCCCGATTAAAATAATCAACACCGATAGCGCAATAGAAATCGTGAGTAAAAAATCTAACACAAAAGGCGGTAACGGCACGATAATGATCGCTAAAATAGCTATCACAAAGACCACAAGGGCTAAGTCTTTGGATTGTAAGAAGCGTTTAAAGACAGGGAAAGTCTTTTTAAAAGCTAATTTGGAGCGTTCGTTTGCCATAATCTAAAATCAATGCCTTAATTTTGGTAGGTGTGTTTGTCTCTTATTATAATATAAAGTTTAAAAGTATGACACAAAAAAGCTTATTTTACGCTATAATGCGGTCTCTATTAAATTACCAATTAGGAGGTCGTTATGGCTTTGAATCTGGAGAAAAAACAAGAAATCATTAAGGCGTTTGCCACTAAGCAAAACGATACGGGTTCTTGTGAGGTGCAAGTGGCGTTGTTGAATGAAAGGATCAAGCTTTTAACCGAGCATTTAAAGGCTAACCCCAAGGATCATTCTAGTCGTTTAGGGCTTTTAAAATTAGTCGCTCAAAGACGCAACTTGTTGAAATACATCAAACGCACCGATCATGCGCGTTATGTGGTTTTGATTGAAAAGTTAGGCATTAAAGACAGATAATTCTTATCGGTTTTAGGGCATGGCGAGTTTGTGTTGAAAGAGCGTTTGAAAGCCTTTTTTAGTGCGGATTCTGTCTTCACTTTAATTTTTGCCCTTTTCTTTCTCACTTCGTTTAAAAAACCTTTAACTCAAGTTCTATTGATTGTTTTAATGGTTTTTTTGTTTCTTAGGTGTTATTTCCAAGCGTCTTTGAAAGAGACTTTTAGAATTAATCATCTAAAAACAATGCCTTTCAAATGGCTTACTTTGGCTTTTTGGGGCGTGTTTTTAAGCATCTTCCCTAACATGTTTAACATGCATGATAGCCAAACTTTCCGCTACAATTTATTCGCTCTAAACATGTCCTTAACTTATGCTTGTGGGGCGTTATGCTTGCTTTTTGCCAGTTGTTTAAGAATCAAATTGAATCAAAAAATCCTTTTTTACAGCATGGCTGTTGCCAATTTCATCAACGGCTTGCTTTCATTGGTGCAAAAAATTTATTTTAACATGCCCAGAGCGCAAGGGTTTAGCACAGTTAAAGAGTATGTGGTTTTAGTGAGCGTTTCCATTTTAGGCTGTTATATTTATGCGCTTTATTCGCGCAATCAAAAAGAGAAACTTTTTTTCACGCTTTCTGTTTTTGTGGGGTTTTTAGTCGTTATTTTAAGCGCTACAAGGAGCGCGACAATCGCTTTTGTTATTACTTTTTTAATCCTTTCTTGCTTTATTTTATACGCCAAAAAATCGCTCAAACCATTGGGTTATATGGTGGTTGTGAGTCTTATTTTGAGCGCTTTGTATATGGGGAGTAACGCTTTAGAAAAAAAGGGGGCAATAGAGCAATCTAGGGTTCAAAACCAAAGCTTTGAAGAAGATTTGAAACGCTACGCTAAAAAGGACGCTGATAGCAGTATCGGGTGGCGTTTGGAGCGCTGGAAAGAAGCCCTAACGGTTTTGCGTTTAAGGCCCTTTTTTGGTATGGCCGCTAGCGAGAAATGCCAGAGATTAGAAGAGATTTTGTCTTTATCGCATTCTTACAGAGCCAAAGATTTGATTCTTTGTTATGAAAGATACGACAACCAAATCATTCATGTTCTAGCCACTAGGGGGATCATAGGCTTTTTAATCTGGCTCTTTTTTTTATTAGTCATTGTAAAGATTTTTTGGAGCGGGATAAAGCAAAATTCTTTAATCTCACTCTTCATATTAACGACTCTCACTTTTTACCTTATTTTTGGTATTGGGTTTGACCCCTTTGATTTCTTCATTACGGGAAGTTTTTTTGTAGGAATGGTCATGATGGCTGTTTTTTTAAAAAAGGATAAAAGCGCTTTTTAGTATCAAAGGGTTTAATGTTAGTCAAGCGGTAGTTTCTTGTGATGCGTTCTTAGGAGGATTTAAGGGGTAAGATAAAAACTTATGCTATAATGCGATCTCATTCCATATTAAACAAGGAGAAATCAACAATGAAAATTTTAGTGATTCAAGGGCCTAATTTAAACATGTTAGGACACAGAGACCCAAGACTTTATGGCATGGTAACCTTAGACCAAATCCATGAAATCATGCAAACTTTCGTGAAGCAAGGCAATTTAGATGTGGAATTAGAGTTTTTTCAAACCAATTTTGAGGGCGAAATCATTGACAAGATCCAAGAGAGCGTGGGCAGCGATTATGAAGGGATTATCATTAACCCTGGAGCGTTTTCGCACACTTCTATTGCGATTGCGGATGCGATCATGCTAGCGGGCAAACCTGTTATTGAAGTGCATCTCACTAACATTCAAGCCAGAGAGGAATTCAGGAAAAATTCTTACACTGGAGCGGCTTGTGGAGGCGTGATCATGGGATTTGGCCCGCTTGGTTACAACATGGCTTTAATGGCGATGGTCAATATTTTAGCCGAAATGAAAGCGTTCCAAGAAGCCCAAAAAAACAACCCTAATAACCCCATTAACAATCAAAAATAAAAGGGGGCTACCCATGAAAGGATTAGAAAGAGAATCGCATTTCACGCTCAATGAGAACGCGATGTTTTTTGAATGCACTTATAGTTGCGATAACGCTTTGTTTTTGCAATTAGAGGATCGCTCGTTTTTTATCACTGATTCTCGCTACACTCAAGAAGCTAAAGAAGGCATTCAGCCTAAAAATGGCGTTTTAGCGGAAGTGGTAGAATCTAGCGATTTAGTGCAAAGTGCGATTGATTTGATTGCTAAAAGTTCGCTTAAAAAGCTCTTTTTTGACCCCAATCAAGTGAATTTACAAACCTACAAGCGTTTGAATTCAGCGCTTGGGGATAAGGTTACTTTAGAGGGCGTGCCTAGTTACCACCGCCAAAAACGCATCATTAAAAACGATCATGAAATCCAACTCCTCAAAAAATCTCAAGCGCTGAATGTTGAAGCTTTTAAAAATTTTGCTGAGTATGTGAAAAAGGTTTTTGATGGAAAAGAGTCATTGAGCGAGCGGTATTTGCAGCATAAGGTTAAGGACTTTTTGACTAGAGAGGGGGTTTATGATCTGAGTTTTGAGCCTATTTTAGCCTTGAATGCGAACGCGAGCAAGCCCCATGCTTTGCCTAGTGCGAAGGATTTTTTAAAAGCGGAGCATAGCATTCTTTTGGATATGGGAATCAAATACGAACGCTATTGCTCTGATCGGACTCGCACCGCCTTTTTTGACCCTAAAGATTTTGTCTTCACAAGAGAGCAGAGTTTCAAGGATAAAGAGCGTCAAAAGATTTATGACATTGTGAAAGAAGCACAAGAAAAGGCTATTTCAGGCATTAGAGCGGGCATGACCGGTAAAGAAGCGGACAGCTTGGCTAGGGGAGTGATTAGCGGTTATGGTTATGGGCAATATTTCACTCACAGCACCGGGCATGGCATTGGCTTAGACATCCATGAGCTTCCCTATATTTCATCGCGCAGTGGAACCATTTTAGAAGAGGGCATGGTGTTTTCTGTAGAGCCTGGGATTTATATCCCTGGATTTTTTGGGGTGCGCATTGAAGATTTAGTGGTGATTAAAAATTCTAGGGCTGAGCTTTTGTGATGCGAGAGATCCTTACTAGCCGCTTTTTCCCCAGCCTTTTTAAAAAAAGGCTTGATTTTTCTAACAGGGTGGTTTTAGGGTTGGGATCTAATCTTAAAAATCCTTTAAAAATATTAAAAAATTGTTTTTTATATTTTAAAAATCATAGTAAGATCGGGAAAATTTTTTCTTCGCCCATTTATGTCAATCCGCCTTTTGGTTACACTAATCAACCTAACTTTTATAACGCTACGATTATCCTTAAAACATCTTTAAGTTTGCGCCATTTTTTTGCTCTAGTGTTTTATATAGAAAGGCGTTTTGGGCGCCAAAGGAAGCGCGATTTTAAAGATGCTCCAAGAACTTTAGATATTGACATTATCGCTTTCAACCAAGTCATTTTAAGGCAGAATGATTTGACTTTACCTCACCCTAAATGGAGTGAAAGGGATTCGGTGTTAGTGCCTTTAACTTTACAACAAATTCTTTTTAAAAAAGGGGAGTGGTGAAATTCTATACCTATAGTGGGGAGACAGCTGCTGAAGCTTTAAAGATCGCTCAAAGCCACCATGGGGTGGATACGCTGGTGTTTAAAACACAAGAAATCCGTAAAAAAACGCTCACTTCTTCTGGACTTTATGAAATCGTTGTGGCGGTTGAAGAAGAAGAAAACAAACCCCCTAAAGCCCCCCTTATTCCAGAAAGTTTGTATGATGAAGAATTGAATGAAGAAGATGTGGTCATGCAGCTTTCAAGCACTGTAGAAGAAATGCGCAAACTCGCCGGGGTTTCATCTAATCAGCGCAACTATAGTTTTTCAAAAAATAAGACCCTTTTAGAAAAAGACGCTCCGTTAGAGGATGCGCCTTTAGAGGCTAATAAGCAGGACGCTTTATTGCAAGCCTTAAAAGATGAAGCTAACCATAAAAAAGAAAGAGAAAAAAGAGAAGTCAAACAAGAAGAAGAGATTAAAGATATTAATCTGCAACTAAGTAAAATCAGAGACAGCTTGAAACTCATTCAAAACATGTTTTGGGATGAGAAAAACCCCAATTCCATCAATATCCCTCAAGAATTTGCCGAAATTTACAAACTGGCCAAACAAAGCGGGATGAAACCCAGCCATTTAGATGAAATCATGCAATTAAGCCTGGAATTGATGCCTTTACGCATGCGGGAAAATTCCGTAACGATCAAGCGCTATTTCAGAGAAGTGTTGCGTAAAATGATTTTGTGCCGCCCTGAAGATTTGAATTTAAGGCAAAAACGCATCTTAATGCTTGTAGGGCCAACAGGCGTGGGGAAAACGACGACTCTAGCCAAATTAGCCGCGCGCTATTCTAGAATGCTAGCGAAAAAATACAAGGTGGGCATTATCACTTTAGACAATTATCGCATTGGGGCTTTGGAGCAATTGAGCTGGTATGCTAATAAAATGAAAATGAGTATAGAAGCGGTGATTGACGCTAAGGATTTTGCTAAAGAAATTGAAGCTTTGGAATACTGCGATTTTATTTTAGTGGATACGACAGGGCATTCGCAATACGATAAAGAAAAAATTGCCGGTTTGAAGGAATTTATAGATGGGGGTTATAATATTGATGTGTCCTTAGTCCTTTCGGTTACCACTAAGTATGAAGACATGAAAGATATTTATGATTCTTTTGGGGTGTTAGGGATTGACACTTTAATCTTTACGAAATTAGATGAGAGTAGGGGGTTAGGGAATTTGTTTTCTTTAGTGCATGAAAGCCAAAAGCCTATCAGCTATCTTTCTGTTGGGCAAGAAGTGCCTATGGATTTGAAAGTGGCTACTAATGAATATTTAGTGGATTGCATGCTAGATGGCTTTAGTAACCCCAATAAGGAACAAGCATGAACAATCAAGCGAGTCGCTTAGATAATTTGATAAATATTAAAAACCCCAAAAGTTTCTTTGACAATAAAGGGAATACCAAATTCATCGCTATCACAAGCGGTAAGGGAGGCGTGGGGAAATCCAATATTAGCGCTAATTTAGCTTATGCTTTATACAAGAAAGGTTATAAGGTAGGGGTGTTTGATGCGGATATTGGTTTAGCGAATTTAGATGTTATTTTTGGGGTGAAAACTCATAAAAATATCTTGCACGCCTTAAAAGGTGAAGCCAAATTGCAAGAAATCATTTGCGAGATTGAGCCCGGGCTTTGCCTCATTCCTGGGGATAGCGGCGAAGAAATATTAAAATACATTAGCGGTGCAGAAGCTTTAGATCAATTCGTAGATGAAGAGGGGGTTTTAAGCTCTTTGGATTATATTGTGATTGATACAGGCGCTGGGATTGGAGCCACTACGCAAGCGTTTTTGAATGCGAGTGATTGCGTGGTGATTGTTACCACCCCCGATCCTTCAGCGATCACCGATGCGTATGCATGCATTAAAATCAACTCCAAAAATAAAGATGAATTGTTTCTTATTACTAACATGGTAGCCCAACCTAAAGAGGGCAGGGCGACTTATGAAAGGCTGTTGAAAGTGGCTAAAAACAATATCGCTTCATTAGAATTGCATTACTTAGGAGCGATTGAAAACAGCTCCTTATTGAAACGCTATGTGAGAGAGCGCAAAATTTTGAGAAAAATAGCCCCTAATGATTTGTTTTCGCAATCCATTGATCAGATAGCGGGCCTTTTGGTTTCTAAAATAGAAACCGGCGCTTTAGAAATACCAAAAGAAGGTTTTAAAAGCTTTTTTAAAAGGCTTTTGAGTTATTTGGGGTAGGCTGATGAAAGTGCAAAATTTTATCCATTTTTCTGTTGTGGTAGGGTTTTTTTTGGGGTTAGTGTTTTCGGTGTTGAAATTCAATGAGCCAGAGAGCATTTTATTATGGACGGTGTTATCCACGCTTGGAGGATACTTGGTTGCGTTGTTGTTCGCGTCTATTTTTATCGCTTGCACGGATTTAGATATTTGTCTTTTTGACAAAAAAGGCACTGAAGAGAGCTTGCTTCGTTTCAACCATGAATTTAAGAACAGAGAAAAAGAAGTGGCTAGTATTTTAGAATACATTAGAAGTTATGATTTTGATGATGGAAAATAGAATGCCCAAAGAAATTCAAAAAACTCAAACAAGCGAAACAAGCGAAACAAGCGAAAAAAATATAGAAAAGGTTTTGAACGCCTATGATAAGCAGCAACACCACCATCAAGACGCACTCGCTATCCAGTATTTACCGGCCGTGCGCGCTATGGCGTTTCGTTTAAAAGAGCGCTTGCCTAGCTCTATTGATTTTAACGATCTGGTTTCTATTGGCACTGAAGAATTGATTAAATTAGCTAGGCGTTATGAGAGCGCGTTAAACGATTCTTTTTGGGGGTATGCTAAAACTCGTGTCAATGGGGCGATGCTAGATTATTTGCGCTCTTTAGATGTGATTTCTCGCTCCAACAGAAAGCTGATTAAAAGCATTGATATTGAAATCACCAAACACCTTAATGAGCATGGGAAAGAGCCTAGCGATGCGTATTTAGCGGAAGTTTTAGGCGAAAATATTGAAAAAATTAAAGAAGCCAAAACGGCTTCAGATATTTATGCGTTAGTGCCAATAGACGAACAATTCAATGCGATTGAGCAAGATGAAATCACTAAAAAAATTGAAGCAGAAGAGTTGTTAGAGCATGTCCAAAAAGCGCTGAATCAAATGAGCGAAAGAGAGCAAATCCTTATCCAGCTTTATTACTTTGAAGAGTTGAATTTGAGCGAGATTAAAGAGATTTTAGGCATTACTGAATCGCGCATTTCTCAAATCATTAAAGAAGTGATTAAAAAGGTGCGTAAATCCTTAGGAGTGGATCATGGCTGATATTTTAAGCCAAGAAGAAATTGATGCGCTTTTAGAAGTCGTTGATGAAAATGTGGATATTCAAAATGTCCAAAAAAAAGATATTATCCCGCAGCGCAGCGTAACCCTCTATGATTTCAAACGCCCTAATCGTGTGAGCAAGGAGCAACTGCGCTCTTTTAGGAGTATCCATGATAAAATGGCTAGGAATCTTTCCAGTCAAGTTTCTTCTATCATGCGTTCTATTGTGGAAATTCAGCTCCATAGCGTGGATCAAATGACTTATGGCGAGTTTTTGATGAGTTTGCCTAGCCCTACGAGTTTTAATGTCTTTTCCATGAAGCCTATGGGAGGAACAGGGGTTTTAGAAATCAATCCCAGCATCGCTTTCCCCATGATTGACAGACTATTAGGGGGTAAGGGGAGCGCGTATGATCAAAGTAGGGAGTTTAGCGATATTGAATTGAATTTATTGGATACGATTTTACGCCAAGTGATGCAAATTTTAAAAGAAGTGTGGTCGCCCGTGGTGGAGATGTTTCCTACCATTGACGCTAAAGAATCCAGTGCGAATGTGGTTCAGATCGTCGCTCAAAATGAAATTTCTATCATGGTGGTTTTAGAGATTATTATTGGGCATAGTCGTGGGATGATGAATATTTGTTACCCGGTGATTTCCATTGAGAGCATTCTTTCTAAAATGGGGAGTAGGGATTTGATGCTTTCAGAAACGAACTCTAAAAAGAGCCGTAATAAGGAATTGCAAGCGCTATTGAGCGGGGTGAGCGTGGATATGATCGTGTTTTTGGGCGCGGTGGAATTGAGTTTGAAAGAAATGTTGGATTTAGATGTGGGGGATACTATCCGGTTGAACAAAATCGCTAATGATGAAGTGAGCGTGTATGTGCATAAAAAAAAGCGTTATTTAGCGAGCGTGGGGTTTCAAGGGTATAGGAAAACCATTCAAATTAAAGAAGTGATCTATAGCGAAAAAGAACGCACTAAAGAAATTTTAGAAATGCTAGAAGAGCAGCGCAGAGGCAAAGTGGGCGATATCATGAAAATAGAAGAAGAGTGAGAAATGCAAGATTTTATTAAAATTTTTATTCAAGAGGTTGTCTCTACTTTAGAAGGGTTAGTGGGTAAGGCTCCGAGCGTGGGATTAAAAAAAGAAGTTTCTAACAATGAAGAAGCGAGTTTAATCAGCGCGCCTTATGCAAGAGTTAAGATTAGCGCGATTGAAAAAGAAGAGAGCCTTGTTGAATTATTGGCTCCGGTGGATTTAGTTACCGCTTTGAGCGATTTGATGTTAGGAGGTGAGGGGGCGAGTAAGGAAGAAATGGATAATGACGATTTAGACGCTTTTAAGGAAATGGCTTCTAATATTTTTGGCGCGATCGCTACGAGCTTGAAGTCTCAAGAATTGCTCCCTAAACTCAATTTCACTACCACGAACGCTGAGATCGCTAAAGAGCTTCCTAAAAAAGAAGATTACACTAAAGCGATGGTATTTTCTTTTAAAATGGAAGCCATCAAAGAAAGCCAAATCATTTTATTGACTACGGCGGCTTTTGAGGGCCAATTTGAAAAAACGCATAAAAAAGAAAAAGAAGAAGCGACACAGAGCGCTGCTGAAGAGACTAAAACCCACGATGCGTCTTTAGAAAACATAGAAATCCGCAATATCAGCATGCTTTTAGACGTGAAATTGAACGTTAAGGTGCGTATCGGGCAAAAAAAGATGATTTTAAAAGATGTGGTCTCTATGGATATAGGGAGCGTGGTAGAGTTGGATCAATTGGTGAATGACCCTTTGGAAATTCTTGTAGATGACAAGGTGATCGCTAAGGGCGAAGTGGTGATCGTGGATGGGAATTTTGGCATTCAGATCACGGATATTGGCACTAAAAAGGAACGATTAGAGCAATTGAAACATTAAAATTTTTTATCATAAAAAGGAAAGGGATATGGCTATTTTTGGGGAATTAAGCTCGCTTGGGCATTTGTTTAAAAAAACGCAAGAATTAGAAATTTTGCATGCGTATTTAAAAGATGTCATGCAAAAGGGTAGTGGAGCGAATCAAAGAGTTTTGAATCTCGCTTCTAATACAGAATTTCAAACGCCTTTAGGGCATGGCATTTTTAGCATAGAGCAGAGTTATTGTTTAGAGCATGCTAGAGAAAGTGAGAAAGGTTTTTTTGAAAGCCACAAACAATATGTGGATTTCCAACTGATTATCAAAGGTGTTGAGGGGGCTAAAGTGGTGGGCATCAATCAAGCTGTCGTTAAAACCCCTTATGATGAAAAAAGAGATTTGATCGTTTATGAGCCGGTCAGTGAAGCTTCTTTTTTGCGTTTGGATGCGGGCATGATGGCTATTTTTTTTGAAAACGATGCGCATGCGTTGAGGTTCTATGGGGAGTCTTTTGAAAAATATAAGGCAGAGCCGATTTTTAAAGCGGTCGTTAAAGTGCCTAAGGGATTGATCAAATTAAAATTATGAAATTGGTGAGTCTTGTTATAGTTTTTTGTTGTTTTTTAGGGGCTGTAGAGTTGCCTGGAATTTACCAAACTCAAGAATTTTTATACATGAAAAGCTCTTTTGTGGAGTTTTTTGAGCATAATGGGAAGTTTTACGCCTATGGTATTTCTGATGCGGATGGCTCTAAAGCCAGAAAAGACAAGTTTAACCCTAACCCAAAATTAAGGGATCGCAGCGATAAAGGCGTGGTGTTTTTAAGCGATTTGGTTAAGGTTGGAGAACGATCCTATAAAGGCGGTAAAGCGTATAATTTTTACGACGGCAAGACCTACTATGTGAGAGTCACTCAAAATTCAAACGGGGATTTAGAATTCACTTCAAGCTATGATAAATGGGGGTATGTCGGCAAGACTTTCACTTGGAAACGCTTGAGCGATGAAGAAATCAAAAATCTAAAACTCAAGCGTTTTAACTTGAATGAAGTCCTTAAAACCATTAAAGATAGCCCTATTTAAGCTTCTTTTTTAAAATCTTTTAATACGCGTTCTCTTGGCATTCTTTACACCACACAAACATTTTCATGTCATGGCTAATCAGCTTGGCTTGATATTTTTTAACGACTTCATTCTGGCGGTGTTCAATTTCAGGGTCTGCAAATTCAATGATCTTACCGCAATGCAAACAAATGATGTGATCATGGTGCTCTTTAGCCGCAATTTCATAGCGCCGGCCGCTTTTTGAAGTCTCTAAAACACAGATAAAATTTTCTTTTTCTAAGAAATTCAAAATGCGATAGACTGAAGAAATGCTGGTGTTTTTGTCCTTTTGGCGGATAGAATGCGTGATCTCTTCAGGGCTTAGGTGTGTGCCGCTGCGATACAAAACGCTCACCACTTCTTCTCTTTGTTTTGAATTTTTGAGTCCGTTTTTTTTGATAGACATTCTCAAGCGCTCTAAAATAGATTCTAAAGTTTCTAATCTTTTCATGCTAATATTTTCCTTATCCGTAAAATGATTTTTATAACTAGAATATTATTATACAATAATAATGCGATGAAACATAGATAAAACTCATTATTATTTTAATTTAATCAAAAAATATTGATTTTTTATTACCATTGTCGCATTTTAATGTAATTTATAAAATCAATTTCTTATCTTATCAAGCCATTCTAAAAGGGTTTTTTCAAACCCTATGCCTTGAGAAGAAACCAAATCTAGGGGTTTTTCCAAATAATCTTGTTTGACATAGCCGTTATAATCATGCGGGTAAAGGTAGTCTTTAGCGTTAGGCAGCAGGTGTTTAGGAATGGGGTAGAGTGAGCCTTTTTGAATACAATCCAAAGCCTGGTTGATCGCTCTATAAGCCGTGTTAGACTTGGGCGAACAAGCCAGATAAATCACGCATTGGCTTAAAATGATGCGCGCTTCAGGGTAGCCGATTTGTTTGACTGAAAACAAGCAAGAAGCGGCTAAATTAAGGGCGTTTGGGTTAGCGTTACCAATATCTTCGCTCGCAAAAACCACCAGCCTTCTAGCGATAAATTCTGGGTTTTCCCCGCCAGCAATCAAGCGCGATAGATAATAGATGGAAGCGTTTTCATCGCTCCCCCTTAAAGACTTGATTAGAGCGCTGGTAAGATTATAATGCGTATCATCGCTATAAGATCCGTCATTTAGGCTATGAGGCCGTAAGGATTGCAGCGTTTCTAAAGTGATAGGATCTTCTATCTTAGCGCTCAAATCTAAAAGGTTTAATAACGCTCTAGCATCGCCAGCGCTGTTGTTTAAAAGATAGGTTTTAGCGCTAGGCTCTATTTGTTTTTTGAGTAATGTTAAAGCTTTAGCGCAAAGCTTGTCTAAATCGCTCTTGTTTAGGGGGGTTAATTCAAAAATAAAACTTCTTGAGCGGATCGCATGGCTTAGGCTGTAATTAGGATCTTGCGTGCTAGCCCCTAAGATTAAAGCGTGATCTTTTTCCATAATGGGGAGTAAAAATTCTTGTTGGGTTTTATTCAATCTGTGGGTTTCATCAATAAAAACAACCGGTTTTAAAAGGGTGTTTTGGTAATTTTTAAGCTTGAGGCGTAAATCCTCTAATTTGAAATCTGTCGCATTGAATAAAAGAATGGGGCGCTCTAGTGCGTGAGCGATGATTTGAGCCAGGCTTGTTTTACCCACGCCAGGAGGGCCATAGAAAAAGGCATGGGGGAAGTGTTTGGATTGTAGGGCTTTAAATAAGGGGGCGTCTTTGCCTATTAGATGCTCTTGGCCTAAAAAATCTTCTAGGCTTTTTGGGTTTAAAAGCGAAGTCAGGCTCATTTTTTAAATAAAATCAATTCATAAAAATTAGTAGGGGTGTTTAAATTTTTCGTTGGGGTTTTGGTGTTTTTAGAGTGTTTGTGCAGAGCGTCTTGCAATTCTTTATTCAGGCTGTCTAATTCATCAAGCTTTTCTTTTAAACGCAAAATAATATCCACGCCCGCTAGATTAACCCCCATATCCCTTGTAAGGCGTAAAATCGTTTTGATTTTATCCATATCTCGTTGGGAATACAAGCGCATTTTCCCATCAGTCCTGCTAGGCTCTATCAAACCCTCTTTTTCATATTGGCGCAAGGTTTGAGGGTGCACGCCTAAGATTTTAGCTACAACGCTTATCAAATAAAGCGGTTCATCATAATCGCACACGATTCCTCCTTACAATTCTTTTTCTAATAACGCTTTTAACTCGTTAGAAAGCGTTTCAGTTTTAGGCAAAATCAAACGAGCTTGCAAATACAAATCCCCCACATGCGAAGTTTTTCTGTTTTTGATCCCTTTGTCTTTAATGCGGAATTTTTGCATCGCTTTTGTGTTAGGAGGAATGGTTAGGGTTAAGGTTTTATGCCAAGTAGCGATTTCAATTTTCCCTCCAAAAAGAGCCGTTTTTAAGGGTAAATCAAAGATTTGGATAATATCGTCTTTCTCGCGCTTATAAATTTCATCTTCTTCAATATGGATTTGCAAGAGCAAATCGCCCCTGCCCGTTCGCCCCATTTTCCCCTTGTTGCGAACCCTGATTTTTTCGCCCTCTTCCACGCCGATAGGGATTTTAAGGCTGAAAGTCTCATTATTGATGCTCACTTGTTTTTTATTGCCTAAAAGGATGTCTAAAACAGAGACATTTAAAGTGGTGGTCATGTCTAAATCTTCATGGGCGAAATTGGAAAAATTAAAGCCAGAAAAGCCTTGCGAATTTTGAGAAAATCTTTGCGAAAAGCCTCCTCTCCCAAAAATAGAGCTTAAAATATCGTCTAAATCTTCACTAGCGCTACGGCTTCTGGCAAAATCGCTGAAATTCTGCCCGCCAAACATGTTATCGCCAAACTGATCGTATTGGCGGCGTTTTTCTTCGTCGCTTAAAATTTCATAAGCGGCGTTGATTTCTTTGAATTTTTCTTCGGCTTCTTTGGTTTTATTCAAATCCGGGTGGTATTGTCTGGCTAAACGGCGGTAGGATTTTTTGATTTCATCTTGATTGGCGTTTTCGCTCACATTTAAAGTTTGGTATAAACTCTTGCTCATGGATCACCTTTAAAATAGTTTTATTAGAATGCTATCATAAATCTTTAGTGTTAGTCAATCAAGTTTATTGATAATGCTTTTAGGTAATAGAGATTTTAAACCCGTTTCAGCGCAATTAAAAGGAATTTTAACTAAAATATCGAGTTTAAATCCACGATGAGTTTTTAATGCAATACAAGAAAAATAAGAAAAGATATTATTATTTAGCGTTATGGATCCTTTTTTTAAGTGGTCTGTCTTTGAAAGCTTTAGAAATCGCAGTCAAACCTTTTGGCTATCTGGGGCTATTGTATAATCAAGGGGCGCAAAAAAACCCTCACAGCTATGTGGGGGCTTTAGCACGCCTTGGGGTGGATTTTTCTTATAGCAACGGGTGGTCCTTTGGCATTGGAGCGATTGGAGCTTGGAATATTTATAACAAACAGCGTTTGGCCAACCTTTACATCAGTCTGGGGAATTTTTTTGGTAACCCTAACAATGTTAAACCTTATTTGAGTGCTGGCGATGTTTCTGATGCGTATGTTCAATACACTAACCAGCGTTTTAAAATAGCTTTAGGGCGTTTCAATACCGATTTTGTGGATTTTGATTGGATAGGGGGCAATATTCAAGGGGTTTCTGTGGCTTTTAAGCAAAATTCCATGCGTTATTTTGGGATTTTTATGGATAGCATGCTTTATAATGGGCATCAAATCAACAAAGAGCAAGGGAATCGGATCGCTACTTCCCTAAACGCTCTAGCGTCTTATGATCCTGTGTCTAAACGCTTGTATGTGGGGGGGGAAGTGTTTGTTTTAGGCGCAGAATACAGGCATGAAAATCTTAAGGTGATTCCTTTTATTTTAACGGACACCCGCTTGCCTTTGCCCACTCAAAATGTTTTAGTGCAAGTGGGGGGTAAGTTGGAGTATGAGGCTTCTTTAGCTAAGGGTTTCACTTCGCACACTCTAGTGCATGGCATGTATCAATACGGCAACACTGACGCTGCCACCAACGCTAAAAATGCCGGCTTGTTTTTGATCGATCAAACTTTTAAATACAAAATTTTTAATTTTGGAACGGGTTTTTATATCGTTCCGGCAAGAAACAATAAGGGCTATCTATGGACTTTTAATGACAGGACTAAATTCTATGGCCGTGGGATCAACGCACCCGGCGTGCCAGCGATTTATTTTGCTAACTCTAGCATTTCAGGCTATGTTTTTTTAGGGCTTAAGACTAAAAGGGTGCGTTTAGACGCGATGGTGGCTTTTGGGGATTACCAAGAATATTCTTTAATGAGCAGTTTTAGGGTTTGGACTTATAGGGGTTTGTCTTTTGATATGGGTGGGGGGTATGTGTATGCTTACAATTCTAAAGCCACGAGAAAAAGTCTTGGAGATAGCTCTTTTGTCTTTTTTGGGAAGTTTTTGTTTTAAAAAATCAAAA
Source organism: Helicobacter pylori (assembly GCF_009689985.1). Lineage (NCBI taxonomy): Bacteria > Pseudomonadati > Campylobacterota > Epsilonproteobacteria > Campylobacterales > Helicobacteraceae > Helicobacter > Helicobacter pylori. The sequence continues at coordinate 104,397 of NZ_QBAW01000004.1, forward strand.
ATAAAAATGTTTTAAGAAATTCTTTTAAAATCAGGTCTTTGGGGTTTTTTAGGGAAAAAAGTTTTTTTAAATTCAGGCTCCCATAGTTTGATCACGCCATGGTGGGTCATCTGGTGCATATTGACTAAACGCATGTTTAAAAGAGCCTTTTCTTTAGCTTCGCTGTCGCTCAAATCTTCTTTAATTTTGAACGCTTGAATGATTTGCTCCCACAATTCATGCTCTTTAGCGTCTTCGTTTAAAAAATCTTTATAGTTGAAGCCGCCAATCCCTTTAACCCCTTTAATATTATCCCCCTTATCCCCCACAACGCACTGGTAATAAGCAAAAAAATGAGCCTCTTTTTGACTCACATTTAAAAAAGCGTTTGTTTTGAGGTTGAAATGAGAGCCTCTATTGGAATACAAAATATCCTTATCCATGCTGGCTATCACATAATTGTTGGGGTCTTTCTTTTTGTAAAAAGAGATAATATCATCGGCTTCATATTCAAAACAATGTTCGCCCTGGATTTTAGCCCCTTTTTTTAGGGGGTATTTTTCCACGATGGCGATTTTTAGGGTTCTTAGAAGGGCTTTAAAATCTTCATCAAATTGGTGGCGTCTTTGTTTGTAATAATCGCACAGCTGGTAGCGGAAACTCTCTCTGCCCCTAGTGATAAAAAAGAGCGTTTTAGAGCAACGGGTTTTGCGCATGATAGATAAAATTTGAGTGGTAAGGAAGATAATGCCCACTTTTTGCAAGCTATAAGCGGCGAATCTTTTAGGGAGCGTTTTATTAGAGAGCAAACGCCTAACAATATTAGGGATAACGCAATCAATGTCTAGTAAAAGAGTTCTTGAATGCATGAATCTTGTTTTGTTAAACGCTTGTCTAATGGTTAATCCTTAAGTTGAATTTCTCTTTTCAAAAGTTAAACTATTATAGTAAATATATAGCAAATAATAAGTTATTTTAATAATAATTAGCTCTATTCTCATTAAATACGCTAAATTTTAAGAGATCACCGCTTGTTTTAGCTCTTTTGATTGTAAAAACGCTTTTGGCATTTTTACATTTTATGATCAAACGCCCAATGAAAACAGAGCTTAAGGGTTTTCTTTTATTTGCGCGGTAAGTTATACTTACGGCGTTTTTCCCAAAGGCTTTTGCGGCTAATGCCAAGCTTGTTAGCCAATTCTGTATCGGTGCAAGTAGAAGAAAAATACCTGATCGCTTCTCTTTCATATTCTTGAATGGAAAGGAAAGTCGTGTGGTTGTTAAACAAAGATAGGGGTTTGTTGCCGCATTCAATGCTCACAATTTTAGGAAATTCTAGGGGTTCTTTATGGGTATAGGACAAAACAATAGGGCATGAACGGGCCAATTCTAACAATTTCAATTGCTTATCTTTTTTAAGCTCTTCTAAATGCATGATGTAAAAAGGGCGTTCTAGTTTGTCTTTAATTTTGTATAGCTCTTTCCAAGTGGTATCCTTTAGAGAGAAAAAAGAAAAATCCATTTGCCTTTCTTTAGCGTATTGCAATAAATAAGCGTTCGCAAGCTCTTGAGAGGGCGTGTGGATGATAAAGGGTGGCCGGTAAGAAAAATCTTTAGGCAAGGGCAATTCCGCATGGATAAAGTCTAAGTAATTTTCATAAAATCCCAAGCGAGCGGTCATTTCTTGGTAGGCTTTGTGGTATTGGATCTTACGCAACAATTCATCCATTTTAAAAGGTTTTAGAATATAATCTCTCGCTCCCGCTTGAATGGGTTTATTCACGCCATCTTCATTGACATGCGAAGCCATCATGATAATGATTTGCTTGGAATTGTAACGCACAAAGTGTTCGCAACGCCCTTGAGTGCAAACTTTAGAAGAAACCAAAATCACATCATAAGGCTCTTTATTTTCTTCTGAAATGCTAGAGATGATCTCGCAAAAATGCCCTAAATCATGCAAATTATGCGAAATACTCCTGGCTAGTGCTAAATCGTCTTCAATGATTAAGATTTTCATCAATTCTTCCTTACCTTTAAAGTTTTTGTTTATAACGCATGCTCACATGCGCTTGGACTAACAGCCCTTCTTGTTTGCCAATGAACCCCATTTTTTCCATTGTGGTGGCTTTCAAGCTGATTTGAGATTTTTCTAAACCCAAAAGTTGGCTCAAATTCTCTAAAATCGCCGGTTTGTAAGGAGTGATTTTGGGAATTTCGCTAAAGATGGTCGCTCCCATTTCAAGCAATTCAAACCCAATGCTTTGAGAAAAATCCAACACGATTTTTAAAAGCTCTTTAGAAGAGGCGTTTTTGTATTTGGGGTCATTATCAGGGAACCATTCGCCAATATCCCCCCCTTTAATCGCTCCTAAAATCGCATCAATAACCGCATGCAACAAAGCATCGCCGTCGCTATGGGCCTTTAACCCAAACTCGCAATCCAAAACAACTCCCCCTAAAACCATAGGCTTATCTTTAATGAACGCATGCGTATCAAAGCCCATGCCTATAAAAGTGTCTTTTGCTGGGTTAAAAAAGAGTGCGAAATACTTCAAATCGTCGCTCGTGGTGAGCTTGTGCAAATCCTTACTGCCTTCAATATAGCTCACCAAATTAGGGAAAGCTTGTAAAATTGCGCTGCTTTCATCTTTAAAATCCCCTTGATTTAGGGCTGATTGGAGCGTTTTGGTGTGGCTTAATTGCGGGGTTTGAATGAGTTTGATCGCTTCTCTGTCTAAAGCCTCGTTATAATAGATCGCTGTGTCATAGCAAGGCAAGTAAGGAGCGATGCAATAATGGCTGGTTTGTTGGAGGGTTAAAAACAAACTTTTGAGCGCTTCAATATTGGCCAAACCCCTAGCCACATCGCTGGTGAGTGTGTAAGCGCTATCAATTATTTTTAAAGCGTTACGAACGGATTCTTGCCTTGATGCCCCACCTTTTACAAGCTTGATTTCAGGGTAATGGCGTTTGATATAAATATAATCCAATTTGCTTACAACTAAAAGGATTTCTTTAAAGTCTAGGGCTTCTTTAAAGCTTTCATAAACGCTGAGCCATAAGGGGGTATGATTAGAGCGTAGCCATTGTTTTTTGATGGTTTGAGAAAATCGTTTCGATTCCCCAGCAGCCAATAAAACAACGCTCGTTTGTTTAACAAGCGTTTCTAGCGTTTCTTTAGTTTCAAAAGGGTCTTCTTCCAAACTTTCTAAAGAGAGTTTAAAAGCTTCCCCATTCACTCTAATCAAAGACATGCGACTAACAACCCATCTCTATCATTTCACCAAAATGATCCTATAACCTTGATTCAAATCTAAAACTAAGAATCGTTTGGGTTTGCCTTTATACTTTTCTAAAGCATGGTTAAAATCCGCAACGCTCTTAACTTCAACCTCTTCAATTTTTGTGATAATGTTGCCTTGCCTAAATCCGGCTTGTTCTGCTGGGGAATTTTCATTCACTTGAGAAACTAAAACCCCTTGAACATCATCGCTCAAACGCATAGACCTTTTGGTTTTTTGAGTTAAATCTTCTACTTGAAGCCCGTTCAATTGGCCTTGTGCGCCGTTTTGAGCGGAAATTGTTTCTTTTTTGTTAGGGTTTTTCCTTTCAGCAAGAGTGAGGGTGAAGGTGCGTTCTTTTTTGTCTCTAATGACTTTTAAGGTTACTCTTTGATTGGGTAGCATAGAGCCGATTAGATTTCTCAATTCGTTCGTGTTTTTAACCTTTTTCCCGTTGACTTCAGTGATCAAATCCCACACCAAAATCCCTACTTTTTTAGCCGGAGAGTCTTTTTCTACGCTAATGACTACCGCTCCTTCTTTATTGTCATAAGAATTTTGCAAATCGCCACTCAAATCTTGCAAGCCCACGCCCAAGTAACCTCTTTCAATCTTACCGGTTTTAATGAGTTGGGTTACAATATCTTTAACCATGTTAGAAGGGATGGCAAAGCCAATGCCGTGGTTGCCTCCGGTTTTAGAGATAATAGCGGTATTAATCCCCACTAACCCTCCACGGCTATCAATCAAAGCACCGCCGGAATTTCCAGGATTAATGGAAGCGTCTGTTTGAATGAAATTCTCATAGCTGTTGATCCCAATCCCGCTTTTATTGAGCGCTGAAACAATGCCTTGCGTAACGCTTTCACCCACGCCAAAAGGGTTACCAATCGCAAAAACCAAATCGCCCACTAAAATATCATTAGAATCAGAGAATTTGATCGTGGGCAGATTGTCTTTAGTGATGCGAATCACCGCTAAATCGCTTTCAGAGTCCGTGCCTACTAAAGTAGCGGAATATTCTTTATTGCTCCCTGGAATGGTAACTTTAATCTTATCTGCGCCATCAATCACATGGTTATTAGTTACAATATAGCCGTCTTTAGAAATGATTACGCCGCTACCTAAAGCCCTTTCCATTCTTTCTTTAGGGATCATGCCGCCCAAATCCCCAAAAAATTGTTGGAAAAAGGGGTCATTAAACACACCGCCACCTATAAAATTGTTTTTAATCTTTTTCTCAGTAGAGATATTCACCACCGCTTTAATCGAATCCTTAATAGAATCGTGGTAAGAATAGATCGTATTGTCTTTAGAGGGGACACTCACTCGCTCTTTAACTTTGGGCATGCTTTGGATTTGGATACTGCCCGCATTCAAGCTTAACGCTAAAGCCAAAGAGATAAAAAGGGTTTTTTTCATCATGGTTACTTCCTTAAAATTTGCTAAACTTCAAAATTAAAAAAAGATTATATCAAATCTTTTTTGTTATTTTCATTAGCTTTTTGTGTAAAATAGTATCCAATGTAACACACAATGGCAAAAACAATCGTTAAAATCATCCCAATGCGTTGATCTTTATCCATAGCCGAACCAATCACGCCGATAACACACCCAGTGATCCCTATGAGTTGCAAAAAGGGTAGAAAGGGGGCTTTATAAGGCAAATCCGCTAAAGAATGCCCGGCTTTTAAGTATTGCTTGCGGAAAGAATATTGCGAAACAGACACGCTAACCCACACAATAATCACCGTGAAACTGATCACATTAATCAAAGCTTCCACGACATTTTCTTTGGCATAAATTTGGACTAAAAGCCCTATGAGAGAAAAAGAAAGGGAAAAAAACATCGCATAAGTGGGCGTGCCTTGTCGGTTGAGTTTGGAAAAAACCTTAAAAAACATCTTTTGTTTGGACAGCCCATAAATCATGCGGCTCGCTCCATAAAGCCCTGAATTAGCGGTAGAAAACATCGCCGTAATGATAACAGCGTTCATTATATCAGCCACATAAGGGATACCCATGCCAATAAAGGGCAAGTTGATGCGTTCTAAAACGCTTACAAAAGGGCTTTGCGTGATAGAAGAATCGTTCATGGGTAAAAAAACAGAAATGACAAACACAGAGCCTAAAAAGAAAAAGACAATCCGCCACAAAGTCGCTTTAATCGCTTTAGGCATCACTTCGCTAGCGTTTTTAGTCTCTCCCACAGCTACCCCAATCACCTCTGTGCCAGTGAAAGCGAAAATCACCGCAAGCATCGCGCTAAAAACCGCTGCGCTCCCGTTAGGGAAAAACCCCTTATCGCCAAAATGGAAATTATCAAAAATAGAACTAAACCCATGCAAATAGATTTGATAGATGATCCCAATTGCACCAATGCCTATAAAAGCGATCACCGCTAAAACTTTAATCAGGCTGAAGAAAAATTCGCCTTCAGCAAAAATTTTAACCGAAAAGAAGTTCAATAAAAAAACCAACGCAATGCATAAAATAACCCAATAATGGATAGGAATACCAGCAAACCAGCGTTGCATGAGCATGCCTATAGCGATGTATTCTAACGCTACCGTGATCACCCAGCCAAGCCAATACATCCAAAAAACCATATAGCCCGTGCCAGGACCTATGAATTTAGCCGCATAATCCCCAAAACTTCCCGTAGTGGGATAAACGCTAGCCAATTCGCCTAAAGAGAGCATGATACAATAGACCACAAGCCCTCCAAAACAATAAGCGATCAAAGTCCCTAAAGGGCCAGCACTCGCAATATTACCTCCAGTGCCTACAAAAAGCCCTGTGCCAATCGCTCCCCCAAATGCAATCATTAAGAGATGGCGCATTTTCATGTCTCTTTTAAGCTCGCCTTGTTTTTGTGCGATATTTTGATGCGTTATCTCTTGATTGTCCATGCGACACCTCCTTAGATTGAAAATAAAAATAGCTTGAATTATAACAAAAATAAAATAAAATGATTTTTTTTAATTGAATATTGAAAATAAAATTTAAAAAAAACGAAAGAATTAAGATTAATGTTTATCAATATTGGATGAGAACGGAGTTTTAAGGTATTTTTTAAAGAACGCTAAAAACTTCTTCTAAAACATTAAGATTTATAATATTTAATAGTGTAATCTATCCCCGAATAAAGGGTTAAAAAAACCGCTATAGCCACAAGCGCATAAGAGTAAGTTACATCAGCCAATAAAGCGCCAATCGCCACGACTTGAGAAACGGTTTTATACTTGCCTAGTGCATTGACAGGAATATCCTTTTTTTCATTAGCGGCTAAGACTCTAATCCCTGAAATAAAAAATTCACGCCCTAAAATCACAAACGGGATCCACGCATTCACACGATCCAAATGGACTAACCCTAAAAACGCGCTCAAAATAAGGATTTTATCCGCTAAAGGATCAAAGATTTCCCCAAAGCGCGATTTGGCTTTATAGCTTCTAGCGATGTAGCCGTCCAATAAATCCGTGAGCGCGGCAAACAAAAAAACCAATGAAGAGATCATGTTGATGTGAAAGGGGGTTAAAAAACTAAAATAAGTGTGCGTGTTTAACAATAAAAATAATAGAAACAAGGATAAGACAATGCGTAAAATCGTTAAAAAATTAGGCAGGAGTTTTAAAACTTTCATGCTTTCAAAAAGACTTGTGAAAAATTCAAAAACGCGCGCCCTAAAAATCTCAGCGCTACACACATTAAAACCACAGCGATCGTTAAAAAAATGATCACTAACGCTTGCGCTAAAATCCCTAAAAGAGCCAGCATGAAACTAAAAAGCAATAACCTAAACCCGCTTAAAAAAAACCTTTCTTGCGTATAAAGGCTCAATTCTCTATAGAGTTTGTGCAAATAAAAAATAGAAACGCCATTACCGATTAGCGAAAGAGCGTTACTAGCGTTAGGGATAAGATAGCTTAAAAGGGCGCATAAAATTACCGCCAAAAAACTGAAAGCAAAATTTTCAAAAAAACTCAGATGGCGTGTGATTTTAGAAAGCCTGTAAAAACCAATGGCTCCGGCAATAAACCCAAGCGCGCACAAAAAAAGAGACAATAAAACGATATAAGCTAGTTGATTATTAAAGAGGTTAGAAACTTGAAACGATTTTGCCCCGCTTGAAATAAGAAAAAACACCAACAAGATAGCCCCACACAAAGGGGCGAAAAAATAACACAACAAGCATTTTTTAATGAATTGCAACTCTTTGTTTTGGTGGATGTGGATAATGTTTTGCAAGAAATATCTTTATTTAAAAGTAGTCCCGCCATCTACAACGATCGTTTGCCCTGTAAGCCAACCGCTTTGGGTTTCATCGCATAAAAAATAAGCCGCTCCAGCCAGATCGTTAGGATTGCCCATGCGTTTTAGGGGCGATTGCTCTTCTACTTTTTCTTTAATCTCCACATAATCAGGGAAGGCTTTCAAAGCGTCCGTATCAATAGGCCCGCCACTCACCGCATTCACTCTAATGTTAAACTCGCCTAAATCAACAGCAGCGTATTTGACCATGGTTTCTACGGCGTTTTTAGAATTGCCATGCCCGGCGTAATTAGGCATATAGACCAAATTCCCGGTAGAGCTTAAGCTCACAATCGCCCCACCGCCTATTTTTTGCATGCGTTTTGCCGCTTCTTGAGCCCCAACCACAAACGCTAACACAGTGGCTGTGTAAATATTGTTTAACCCCTTAGGTTTTAATCGCATAAACGGCGCGAATCCGCCCACGACAGAACGCCCGTAAATAATAGCGTTAGAAATAAAAAAATCCACTCTGTCAAAATCAGCGTCAATTTGCTTAAAAAGCTCTGTGTATTGCTCAGGCTCTAAAACATTGAGAGAGTAGGCTTTGGCTTTAATGGAATATTTTTGCTCCACATCTTCTATAATTTTGTTGGCTTCTTCAACATTTTTATTGTAAGTGAAAGCGATATTCACGCCGCTTTGAGCGAAGCGATACAATATCGCCTTGCCAATCCCTCTAGTCGCGCCGCTGATCACTAGGGTTTTATTTTTCATGTGATTGGAATGATTCATGCAATGACCTCATATTGTTGTAAAGTTTTTTCTAAAAGTTGAATCGTTTCTTTGCTTGGGGCCACTAAAGGCAGTCTGTAGCTTGGGTTTTCAATCAAGCCGGCTAAATGCATAGCCATTTTAATAGGGATAGGATTTGTTTCTACAAAAAGGGCTTGGTGCAAAGGAAAAAGCTTATTTTGGATTTCTAGGGCTTGTTGGTATTCAAGTTTGAGCGCGCAATTGACCATTTGTGAAATCAAATTAGGCATTAAATTACCGGTCACTGAAATCACGCCCCACCCCCCTGAAAACATGATAGAGTGGTTGAGTGAATCTTCCCCGCTAAAAATTTTAAAATCTTTTTCATAATAATGCAATTCCGTTACTCTTTTCAAAGAGCCAGACGCTTCTTTAATGGCTTTAATGTTAGGGATTTCTCTAAAGAGTTTGAGAGCGGTTGAAACTTCAATAGACACACCTGTTCTACTTGGCACATCATAAAGCATGACAGGGATTTCCACCGATTGAGCGATAGTTTTATAATGTTCAAACAAGCCTTGTTGGGTGGGGCGGTTATAATAGGGGCTTACGCATAAAATCGCATCCGTGCCGATTTTTTGAGCGAACTTTGCCAAAGAAAGGGACTCGCTCGTGGCGTTACTGCCCACGCCGGCTAACACTTTCATGCGCGAATTTGAGGGCGTTTTAGTGCTTTTGCAAGTCTCTACGGCGATTTCAATGCAACGCATATGCTCTTTATGGGTGAGCGTGGCGGATTCTCCTGTCGTGCCAACAGGCACGCATGCGTCCATGCCCTGAAAAATTTGGCGCTTGATCAAGGCTTCATAAGTAGCCTCATCAACGCTCAAATCTTTTTTAAAAGGCGTAATTAACGCACTAGATGAATGGAATTGCATGTTGTAAGGCTCTTTTAAGGTTTCAAATACACGGTGGTTGATTGGGTGTCTTTAAAATATTCATTGGCCACACGCACCAAATCGCTCACTTTTAAATCCAAAAATTGTTGCTGATAATCCGTCAAGCCTTGAATATCGTTTTGCACTAAATAGTCCGCAAAAAGCCCCGCAACATCGCTAGAACTTTCTAAATTAGAAATAAAGTCAGCTTTTTGATTGATTTTGAGCTTGTCTAACTCAGCTTGAGTGATTTCGCCTTTTTTAAGCTTTTCTAAAAGTGCTACGATTTCTTTTTGTAAGGCTTCGGCTTTGACATTAGGATTACCCCCCGCAATGAATAAAAACACGCTTTCATCTTGTAATTGCATGTTATGCGAGAAGGCTTGAGAAGCCAGGCGTTTTTTATCCACCAATTCGCTTTGTAACCATGAGCTTTTACCTTCGCCTAAAAGCCTGCTTAGCGCATCTAGGGCGACTTGATCTTTATGCTTGAAAGCAGGCACTTTATACCCTAACGCTACCCATTCTAAATGGACCCCATCTTTATGCACGACTGCCGTTCTGGCTCCATCTTGTTTAGGCTCTTTCATGTAGGGGGTGGGGATAGATTTTCCATCAAGGTTTTTTAAGGATTCAAAATGCTTTTTACTCAATTCAAAAACCTTTTGAGAATTGACATCGCCTACCACCAAAATGATAGCGTTTTTAGGCTGATAGTAGAGCGAATGGAATTTTTTAATGTCTTTTAAAGTCCAGTTTTGAATATCGTCCATAAAACCAATGGGCGTCCAATGGTAGGGGTGATAGACATAAGCGGTGTTGAAAAAGCGGAAATAAAGCATGCCGATAGGGGAATTATCGGTGCGCCATCGCCTTTCTTCAGCGACCACTTGACGCTCAGGCGAAAACTCATCTTCTTTTAAATTCAAAGAACCCATGGTTTCAGCGAACAATTCTAAAGACTTGTCTAAGTTAGCCTGACTGGTTTTAATGAAATAGCGTGTAATATCAAAGCTCGTAGAAGCGTTACTCACGCCCCCAAAACGCTTAACGATCTTGTCAAATTCGCCGGCTTTAAGGTTTTTAGTGCTTTTAAAATTCAAATGCTCTAACATGTGAGCGATCCCGCTCTTGCCCATGACTTCGTTTCTAGAGCCGACTTTATAAAGCACATCCACTTCTATAACCCCGGTTTTATTTTCTAGGGGGACGCTTACGACTTGCAACCCGTTTTTTAAGGTAACGCTCTCATGTTTGGGTAAGTAAGATTGTGCGTGCATGCTCGCTCCTAAAGTGACTAACAAGACAGAACTAAGCCTCAAAAGTCTTTTAACAGAAAAATATTTCATCTTAAATCCGCTCCTATAGCCTCTTTAACGCTCAAAAATCCATCTTTTTGGAGTAATTTTACCAAATCTTTAAGAATATTTTGGCATAAATTTGGCCCATTGTAAATAAAAGCGCTATAAATTTGTAACAGACTCGCTCCCATTTTAATCCTTTCATAAGCATCTTTGGCATCGCTAATCCCCCCCACAGAAACAAGAACGCTTTTATTAAAAAAAGCTTTAGCCAATTCTTTAAAGATTTCACGGCTTTTTTTAGTCAAGCATTTCCCGCTCAAGCCCCCCATTTCTTTAGGAGTGAACACTAGGCTTTTATCAATCGTGGTGTTAGTCGCAATAATCCCATGCGCTCCTGATTCAATAGCGCTATTGACAACCTCTAACATGTCGTTTATCTCTAAATCCGGGGCGATTTTTAAAAATAAAGGCTTATGAGTCATTTCTTTAGCCATACAAAAAAGCTCATTCACAAACGCTTTGTTTTGTAAATCCCTTAAATTAGGGGTGTTGGGCGAAGAAAGGTTGAAGGTGTAATAATCGCCAATGTTTAAACATTTATTTAAAACCGCCTTGTAATCTTCTAGGGCATGCGCTTGCTCTATGTGTTTGTTTTTGCCTAAATTGATGCCAATAGGGGTTTTATAAGGGGCGAAGCGATTGAACGATCTCGCTGCTAAAATTGCCCCATGATTATTAAACCCCATCGCATTTTGTAGGGACTCTTCTTCAATGTGCCTGAAAAGCCTGGGTCTTTCATTCCCGCTTTGTGCGGTATTAGTCAATGTGCCTGCTTCCAAATAGCCAAACCCAAAAGCAATTAACGCCCTAAGCATGGAAGCGTTTTTATCAAAACCGGCGGCCAAGCCTAAGGGGTTAGGGAAATTTAAGCCTAAAATTTCATTTTCAAGCTTTGGGTTTTTATAACCCCATTGAGAATGGATTAAACTACACAAAAAGCTCGATTTAGAAAGCGTTCTTAAAATTTGACAAACTTTTTCATGCGCGTCTTCAGCGTCCAGGCTAAAAAGATATTTTTTTACTAACGAATAAAGCATTTAAATCCTTGTCTTTTATGATTTGAACGATAACCTTTAAAAGGTTTTAAGGGCTTGTTTTTCAAAATAATCCTGTGAATTTAAAGGATCGTTAGGGTTTGAAATTTTAGCGTAACGGCCTTTAGAATCTAACTCGTAGCGTTTTAGGGTGTCTTTGAGTTGGATTTCTAAAATATGCAACAATTTATTGGCGATCTTGGGGTTTGTGGCCGGGATAAGCAATTCTACGCGCCTTTCTAAATTTCTGGGCATTAAATCAGCGCTAGAAAAATAAATATTTTCATGTTTAAAATAATAAATGCGTGCATGTTCTAAATATTTCCCCACGATAGAATACACCCTGATATTTTCGCTCAAGCCCTTGACTTGGGGCTTTAAACAGCAAATCCCCCTGATAATGAGATCAATTTTAACCCCCTTTTGAGAGGCTTGATAGAGCCATTCAATGATTTCGCTATCCACTAGGGCGTTGGCTTTTAAGATGATATAGCCTTCTTGTTGGTAATTCATTTCATTTTGAATGAGTTCAATGATTTTAGGCTTGATCTGTTTGGGTGCCATAAAAAGCGTTTCTAATGCGTTGCTAGTGGCACTGCTAGTCAGCAAGGAATGGAAAAGCTTGATAATATCGTTAGCGATTTCATTTTTAGCGCTAAAAAAACTCACATCGGTATAGATTTTAGCGCTCAAAGGGTTGTAATTGCCCGTGCTTAAATGGGTGAAATGGCGTAATTGGTTGTCCGTTTTTTTAGTGATCACGAGCATTTTAGCATGCACTTTGAGTTTGAAAACGCCATGAACGACTAACGCGCCCGCCCTTTCTAAAGCTTTTGCCCAATGCAGATTGCTTTCTTCATCAAAGCGCGCTTTTAATTCCACTAAAACGCTCACTTGAATCTTGCTCGCCGCTTCAATCAAAGCTTTGACAATGGGGGAATGCTTGCCCACACGATAAAGCGTCATTTTGATAGAAAGGGTGGTCGGATCGCTAGCGGCTTGCTCTATTAAATCGATCACAGGCTCAAAACTTTCATAAGGATGGAACAGCAACAGATCTTGTTTTTCTATGGATTTGAAAAGATCGTTTTCATTGAAATAAGGGTGGATTTTGGGCGTGAAATTGGGCGATTTGAGCGCTTTAAAATCGCTGTGATTGACTAACTCCCACAAATCCCCTAAATTGAGCATGATCGTGCTTTTATAGGCATGCATGCCGGTGAGTTTGTGCTTTTTGTAAGAGTGGGTTTGAAAACTCCTTAAAGACGCTAAAAGGGTTTTTAAAAGCTCTTGACTCCCTTTTTGGGTTTGCAAGCGCACGATTTCGCCTTGATTTCGTTTTCTCAAACTCTTACTCATCAAATCCGCATAATCATGCGCTTCATCTTCAGTGATAGCAATATCCGCATCGCAAGTTACCCTAAACGCCATGCAATCTAAAATCTCATGCTCTAAAAACAATTCTTCTAAATGCGCTTCTACGATTTCTTCAGCCAACACAAACAAGCCTTTTTCTAGCTCTACAAAACGGAAGATAAAAGAGGGGAGTTTGATGAGCGCATAGGAGACGCTTTGGGTTTCTTTGTCTTTGATGTGGGCAAAAAGCGCGAAAGTCAAATTCGCTAAAGGCGGGAAGGTGTGCGAAGAATCCAACTTAAAAGGCAAGACTAACGCATAAAGCTGCTCTTTAAAATAGGTTTTAGCCTTCGCTTTTTGCTCTAAATTCAATTCATTATAGGGGGTGATACAAAGCCCTTTTTTAAAGAGTAGGGCTTGGATTTTTTGAAATTCTAACTCCCTTTCTTCAATTTCATGCGCTAAATAATGCTTGATTTTTTCTAGTTGCTCTTCAGGGCTTGCGCCATCAATGCCTTTAGAAGCGATTTTATGCTCATAGAGTTGTTTAAGCCCTGCCACTCTTATCATGTAAAATTCGTCTAAATTCGTGTCATAAATGGCTAAAAATTTCAAGCGCTCTAATAAAGGCAAGCTCTCATCTTTGGCTTCATTCAAAACCCTTGTGTTAAAAGCTAACCATGAAAGCTCTCGGTTAAAGAAACGATTCAATAGAAATCCTTTCAATCATCATGTTTAAAAATTGATTTTGTTTGGTGTGATTATATAATGAAATGATAATCATTGAAGCTTTTTTAAAAAGTCATGGTCGGAGTAGCGGGATTCAAACCCACGACCTCACCCACCCCAAGGGTGCGCGCTAATCAGGCTGCGCCATACTCCGCAATCAAAAAGGGGTATTCTAATATAAGTTTTCTTAGTTATTGTTTAAAAACTCTTTTTTGTAAAACTTCATTTTTTGAATAAAACTTCATTTAACCCTAAAAGATCGCTTAAAATTTTTTCAGCGTTTTTTGGGTTGATTTATTCTATAATAAACGGACGCAAGTAGTAATCTCTTGGTTTTCTCTTTGGTTGCGGTATCTGGAGTATGTTAGGGTTGGGGGTAACAGTGGGCGGTTACCTCGAAAGGAGATAACCTAACATGAGATTACTATTAGTAATCATAGTTTTAATGGCACTCGCAACGCCATTATACTAAAATTTTGGCTCTAGCGCAAGAGTGCTAGGGTCAAATCTATGGTTACTAGCGGATTTGACTCAAACTTTTAATTTTTTGAAACTTCTTTTTCTTTAAAAAATTTCTTTTGATGACAAAACTTCTCTTTCTTGTAACTAAAGGGTTTTTACCCCTTAAAAAAGTTTTGTTCTAAAATTTTTCATTGGGGTTTGACTTGTTGTTTTAAGAGTAGGGGGAGCAGAAAGTCTCTGAGCGCGGTTAGGGTTTGGGTTTCAATGATGTTATTAGATATTTTTTCATAGAGTGGTTTAGTTATTTTAGAATAATTATCTAATAACTCTTTATTTGGTATAAGAATGAGAATATAGTCTAGTGCCTCAATGTTGATAGCTTTTTGTGTAGCACCGGTCGCTAGATTATTTTTTCTTGTTTCAAAAGGGGAGTATTTAATCGTGGAAGCTATGTATTCAAAAGTATATTTTTGACATTGTAAGCCACAAAAACCTGTTGATAATATGCTTTCTTTTATCCATGATTGCATGTGTTGGTTTAAAAATAAGTGTTTTTTAGTGTTTTTCATTTTGGCAAACCATACTGAATAGATAGCGGGTTGCATGTTGGCTCTATTAGGGCGTTTGTTATAGCTAACTTTAAGTCCTTGATTAAGAGATAGGGTTTCTTGTATATGTTTTGTTTCATAATACACTTTTTGTTTAAAGGGGGTTACTCCCGTTTTGATTGTGTTACATAGGGGATTATCCCCTAGCGTTTTGACTTCAAAATTGTTAGGGATAAGGCGGTTTAATTCTTTAGAAAATTTCATTTTTCCGCCGCTAGTTTGGTAGGGTTTGTTGTTTTCATCTAAAAAATCAAAACGCACGAAGTATTGCTCATAAAGAAGCTCTAGGATTTTGTGTAAAAGCTCGTTGATTTTATGGTTGTTTTCTATTTTTTGATCTAAGACAGAAAGCGTGCGGGCGATTTTTTGTTGTTCGTAATAAGTGGGGGGTATCTTAACTTGGAATAGTCCTAACGCTGGCTTTGAAATACCCTTAAAAGTAGTGCCAACTCCCATGTTAGAGATGTTATGCTTATGGTGTTTTAATAAGTAGTATAAAAATTCAAAATAAATTTTTTTATTAGGGACTAGTCCCATAAGACCTCTATCTGTGCAACTTCTTTTAGAAATAATAGCGGTATAACCTATGGGAGCTCTTACGGAAAATAAAATGGCATGTTTTGGAAGTAACACACAAGAACATGATTTAAACCCTAATCGTGAAATGTTGCGGCTGCCTTTTTTAATGTAGCGCCCTTGTAAAGTGGATAAATCTTTAGCTGTTATCCAACGAATTTTGTTTCCATAATTTTTAGGGTTATTGGTAGGTGGGGTAGAGCCTCCAAATATTTTTACTAAATCTTTTAAACAAAATGTTTGCCACTCACTCAAACCTAACCCCTTTTAAAGTTTCTAAAATCTCTTGTTGCAAGCTCTGGCTTTCATCAAAAAGGCTCGCTAGTTCGCTTGAATATTGTTGCATCAAGTTTTCAAACTCCGCTTGGCTTATTTTCTCGCTTGTGTCTTCTATGGTGAAATACTGCCCGGGGTTTAGAGAATAATTTTTTTCTGTGATTTCATCAAAAGAAACCAGAGCGCAAAAATACGCTTTGGGGGTTTTGTTGTTAAAAGTTTCTAAAATCAAATCCATATCGCTTGTTCTTAAGCGCGTTTTTTTGTTTTTGTTTTCGGTGTATTCTTCGCCGAGTTTGGAAGCGTCAATCAAGATCACTTCCTTTGCGCTTGGCGTTTTTTGAAAAAAGATGATGCTCACGTTAGTGCCGGTGTTGGCAAAAACCTGACTGGGCATGCAAATTACCCCATAAACGAGCCTTTCATCTACTAAATGCCGGATAATCTTATTTTCTACCCCACTTTTAGCGCTAATGAATCCGGTCGGCACGATTATAGCCCCCTTACCCTTATTATTAAGCATGTTCAAGCAATGCTGGAAAAAGAGCGTGTAAATGGGCATTTTGCTTTTATCGTTTTTAGGGATATTAGGCACGCCTAAGAAAAAATCGTTTTTGTTTTGCGAAATCTCGGCATGCTCGTTGGAAAAATCCAGCTTGAAAGGGGGATTACTCACGATGAAATCCATTTTGATTTCATTCCCTTTATCGTCTTTAGAATGGTAGGGGTTAGTCAAGGTGTTTCCCTCAATGGCGTATCTTAAAGAGTGGGTCAAGTCGTTTAAAATCAGGTTGAGTTTGAGCATTCTTAAGGATTTTTGCGAAATGTCTTGGGCATAAAGGGTGCAAGAATTGGTGCCTATTTGGTGGGCTAGCGCCATTAAAAGCGTTCCTGTGCCAGCGCTTGGATCATAGATTTTGACGCTTTGAGTGGGTTCGCTCACTAAAAGCTTGGCAATGATGCTAGCGATGCTTAAAGGGGTGTAGTATTCGGCGTATGTCTCTCCGCCGGCTTTATTGTAATCTTTGATTAAGTATTCAAAAATGGGGGCGAAAAAGTCATAGCCTTGTTGGTTTTGTAAATTTAAAAAAGCTTGTTTGAAATTAAACTTTTTGAGTTTGTCTAGTAAAACTTTGGTAAAATTAGCCCTTTTGGATTCTTCATTAATGTATTGTGAGACGCTTTCAAATAGGGCGATAGTGGTTTTATCCGTGCTTTTGGTGTTAAAAAGCTCGGCATTATTGCTAGAAATACGATTAAAAATAGCATCTAGTTTAAGGTGTAAATCGTTATCGTTAAAATGTTTTTCAAAAAGATAGCTTAAAAGCTCATCATAAGAGAGTTTGGGGAGTTTTTTATCGCTTAAGGTAAGGAAAAAATCTTCTTTTTCTTCCTTTTTAAAGTCTTTGTAATCTCGTATCGTTTTGTTGGGGTATTCTTGTTCAAAAAGGAATTCAAACTTATCGCATAAGAATTTATACAAAAAGCATTGCGTGATGATCTTGTATTCGTTGCCGTCGTTCCTTAAACCAAAACTCGTGCAAATGACTTTTAAATCGTCAATGAGGCTTAGGGTGTCTTGTTTGATTTGCAATAAAGCGTTATTAGGCATGTAAATTTCCTTGATTATAATTTTTTGGGAGTTCGTTAAAAAGGGTTTGAGTAATAAATTCTGTTTCTTTTTGTAAATCTTTTAAGGAGGGGTTTTTGTTGAAAGTGTCCCTTAATTCTACTTTTATGGCAGTTTTTAGGGTGGTTTCTTCGTTTAAGATTTCTTGACGCTTAAAAATACGCACATCAAGAGCTTTTTTTAAGGCGCTTAAAAGCGTAAAAATTCCCTTAGAAATGTTTTCTTCCATAAGGCGATCATGAAGGCGTTTATGCGTGATCACATAAGCTCGATCATTATTGTATTTATTTAACAGGTTGGTGGTTTGCTCCTTATGTTGTTTTAGTTGTGAAATGATCGCGCTATAAGAATGAGAAATTCCATCAAAATTATGATTGGTTAGGGGTTCTTGGAGCAATTTTGAAAGCTCTTTAGAAATCTTTTGAACTTCTTTGTCTTGTTTATCTGGGATTTTTTCTAAAATCTCTTTAGCTTGCTTGTATTTAGCGCTAATCTCTTCTTTTTCTTTGAAGCGTAATTCTTTGCTTTCTTTAAACTCTATTTTAAAGTCTAAAAGAGCGATGAGGTCTTCTAAAACGATTAAATCGTTTGGGTTTTTAGGCTCATTGATATTTTTTAACGCATGGAGGTGTTTGGCTTTTTTATTAAGCATTGAAGAGATTTTGCTGATCTTTTCAATATCCATTTTTTCTTTTAAGGAAAGGATTTTTTCATCGTTAGAAGTGTGGATTAAATTGTAGCGCTCTTTGAGCGTGTTAATGGCGTGTGAGACTTTTAAAAGCTCGTTCATTCCGCTAATATCAACAATGGCGCTAGTCATGGCCTCTATATCGTCAATGGGGTAATTAAAAAGATCATCATAGGCGTTTTTAATGTCTTTTTCTAAAATATTGCGATCCGCAAACATGTCTTTGAGATTATCTTTGATATTAGAATCGCTTTGATTGAATCGGTTTAACTCTTTCAAATAATCATCAGTCGTTTTGTCGTAATTTTCTTTAATCCCTACAAAATCTATAAGGTAGCCAAAAGACATGTTTTTATAGGAGCGATTCACTCTGGCTAGGGCTTGGAGCAAATTGTGATCTTTTAATTCTCTGTGGATATAAAGGCGTTTGAGATTGGGTAAATCAAAGCCGGTTAAAAGCATGTTAAACACAAAAACTATATCCGTATTTTCATGTTTGAAAGAATAAATCTTTTCTTTGACTTCTTGTTCGTCATGCAAAATCAGGCTGGATTGGAGTTTTTTTAAAATTTTCAGGTTAGGGTTTTCTTGTAAGACTTTTTCTTGGACTTCATTAAAAAGACAATTAGCTAATTTGGCTTGTGTGCTTGAAAAACAAATTACCATAGCCTTTAAATTTTCATCAGCCTTTAAATTTTCATCATTATTTACACGCCTGAAAAACAATAAATCTCTGATGATATAAAAGAGCATTTCTTCAATGTATCTTTCATGATTAAAAATCGTTTCTTTTTTAACCTCTATGTCTTCAATAGTGATGCTTTCTTGTAAAAGGCGATAGATTTCTTGTAGTTTTTCTTTGTAGCTCTTTTCAATGATTTCTAATTGGAGTTTTAGGGTGTGTCTGTCTTTAATGGATTCTGTATAAGAATAGGTGTGCAAGTAGTTGCCAAAAGTGTTTTTAGTGGCTTTATCTTGCGCGTTGTCTTCTAATAGGGGCGTGCCTGTGAGGGCGATTTTGATTGCTGTTTTGTCGCATTCTATCAAATTAGCGTAAAAACAGCCTTTAGGGTCATAGCTTCTGTGGGCTTCATCTATGATAAACACCCTTTGTAAATCATGGTTATCTTTTGCCGCTTCTTGTAATTCTGTTTTAGAAATAATTTCTTTAGGAACGCTAGAAGGGTCTTCATTGGGGGCTTTTTCTTCATTGGGGGATTTGAATTTTTGGATATTCACAACGATGATTTCATCATTCCCTTGAGGGCCATCAAAAACGCTAGAGTTTTTTAATTTTTGGCTCAAATCCTCTTTATTTTCTGCCTCATGCACACAAAGGCCTCTTTTTAAAAACTCGCTTTTGGCTTGTTCTAATAAATCCAGTCTGTCCACAATAAAATAAAATTTAGTCTTTTTGTTCAGGTTGGATCGGCTAAAAAAGTCTCTGATGAGTTTGGTTAAATGGTAGGTTAAGGCGGTTTTACCGCTGCCTTGCGTGTGCCAGATGATGCCTTTTAGGGGGTCTTTTGGGTTGCTTTCATAATGCTTTTGCAATTCTTTTAAAACATTCAAGCTCGCAAACATCTGCGCGTAACGCCAAAGGTGTTTTTTAAACTCTGATTTTTCTTTTAAGAAACTAATGCCGTATTTTAGGATAAAGCAAAGCCTTTTGTGAGAGCAAAACGAAGTTAAAAGGGAGTTTGTGGGGGTGTCTTTGGAGCTTTCTAGGGTGTCGGTATCTTTGAGATTAAATTCGTTTAAGACGCGTTTTTGGATTTCTTCAAGCGATTTGTGATTTTGATGGTTTTGATCATTTTCGGGGGGGGGGGGTAATATCTAGCCTATCAGCTTCAATAAAGCGTTGGAAAATGGGCGAATAAGAAGCGCTATAAAAGACGCCTTGATCGGGGTTGTTTTCATCATAGGGCAAGTTATCGCTAAAAAGCCAGATTTGCGCAAGGTTATAAAAAACTTTATTTTCAGGGTTTTTGTAGCGTTGGATATGGCGATCTTTTTCCTCTTTAATGCCTTGTCCGGCTAAAGGCTGTTTAACTTCTATACTCACCAAAGGCAAGCCATTGATAAAAAGGGTGATGTCAGGCCTAAAGGATTTATAGGGTAATTCAGCCATCATTTCATAAAGATTGTTGCTAGGGTTATCAAAGTCTATGATTTGATGCTCGCTTTTGAGCAAGTATTCATAAAAGCTTTTGCCCAAATCATCGTAATTTAAGCGTTTTTTCATTTCAGCAAGAACATCTTTTGCGTTTTTATTGGGGTTCAATCGCTCAAAGGATTGAGTGAAACTATCTATTAAGATATTAGTGGCGGTGTCTAGGTTAGGCTTATTTTTTTGAGGAATAAAGTTATAGCCCAACTTGGCTAAATGCATTAAGGCAGGGACTTGAACCCTTGTGATTTCATTGTATGGCATGCACACCCCTTTGATTTAAGGTTGTTATTATAGTGTAAAAATAAAAATCATGGTTGTTTGAGCTGCCTTTTCAACAACAAACAAGCTTTTTTAAGGAATTGTTTTAAGGTGTTTTGAGAGTGGTTGATAAAATTTGTAAGCTCATTTTCTTTAAGATGCAATGAAACGATTAAGACGCTTTGTAAAATATGAGCGATACTCCCTTCAAATAAAATGCCTATGGTGGGGGTTTTAGCGCTGGCTGTTTGGCAAAACCCACTCAAGCTATCCACCCATTCAAATATTTCTTGCTTGGTTTTACAAGGCGTGTTTAAAAGCGTGAAAAAATCCTCTTTAAAATTCATAAGATTTTTTTGTAAATTGTTTAAATCCTTAGCATGGTTATTGGGGGGATTAAACATGCTTTTAATGCGAGCGATAGCGTCTTGTTTGTTGATTTGTTTCAATTTCACTTGAGAGCGATTGAGACTAACGGCATGCTTGATTTTCGCCCCATAGCTTAAATTATAGACTTTTTTAGGCTGGTAATGATGAAGGGCTTCTTCAATCCTTTCTTTAGAGAGCAAAAAGAGCGAGTCGCTAAAAGTTTCATAACCTTTAAAATTGCCCTCTATGCTGATTAAAGATGAAGTGTCAATTTCTTTTTCGTTTTCATAATAGGAATTTTTAGCGTGCTTTTTAAACCCTTTGATATAAGCGCAATCTAAAGCGCACAAATAGATTTCATCGCTCATCAAACCCGCTAAAGCCACCCCAGCATTGCCCACAAAAGGCGCTGCGTATTCTATACTTAAAGGGCTTATATACGCGCAAGCGCTCCCCCCACGCATAAACATTAACGCTTCTTTGGCTATATTAAAAGCGTTAGGATTGAGCATGTTAGCCCCCATTAAGGGGGTGTCTTCTAGGGGGGCTTTTTCTAAAACCTCTTTAAGATAGTCTATGCGCTCCACTTCTATTTGAAAATCCACTTTGATGCCATGCGTTTTTAAAGGCTTTAAAGCGGTTCCGCATGAAAAAATAATGAAATGATCTTCATTTTCTTTTAAAAAATCCAACAATAAATCCAGGCTTGGCCCGTTACCCACCACGCAAATGGGGGCGTTAATCTTTTTAGGTTTGGTTTTTAGAGTGTGGTATAAGGGTAAGTTTTTAAGCGTGTTTTTTAATCCTAGCAATTCATCTTCAAAACTCCCCCAACCCCTTAAAGCTTGTTTGTAATAGCTTTGAATGGTTTCTCGCATGCGTGAATTAAAAGCGCTTTTATAGGGCATGATTTCTAGCTTTAAAAAAGAATGCGTGATAGGGCGTTTCAAAAAATCCATTTTTAATTCATTGGGGTTAAAAAACCCTTGAATAAAGAGTTTAGCCCCTTTTGTAATCAAATCTTCATAACGCGCAAAATAACAGCTGATTTTAAACAAATCTAAATTTTCTTCAAACAAATAAAGCGAATGGAAGCGGTAATTTTGAGCCTGTAAAATGGCCAAAAACAAGCCGTCTAAGACGCCATAAATCATGGTAGGGGGTAAGAATTTTTTTAAAGAGCAAGGCGTTTGATAATCATCTAAAAAGTTTGAGATTGCATGCGTGGCTTTAAGGGTTAGGGGGAGTTTGGGGTTGTTTTGAGTTTTTAAATAATTTAAAGAGAGGTGGTTATTGTCTAATGACCATCTGGGATTATTCAGGGGGTTAGAAGCCATGTTAAAAGCGATTTCTACCATTTGATTTTTAGGGTAGCTTAAAGCGTTTGTGGGTGTGTGTAAGAGATTGAAGTGGTTTTTTTCAAAAAGCAATTGGTAATTTTTAAAAGGCGTATTGAGAGCGTTAAAAAGATGGGGATTATAAGATTTGAAAAAAACTAAATTATCCCTAAAACGCTTTAAAATTTCTTTTTCTAAAAAAGGCGCATCAAAAGATTCTAGGGCCTTTAAAAAGGGCATTCAATAGCCTTTTTCATAAGACCCATTAGGAGTTTTTTAAATCATTTTCTAAGAGTTGGGAAGCGAGAGCGATCTTTTTTAACGAGATAAAATCTTGTTCGCTGTAGCGTTTGTTGTCATTCATTTTATGGTAGTAGAGAGCGCTCAAATCCAAAGCTTTTTCCTCTAAATCTTGCTTGGTTATATTAGTTTGGATTTCAAAAAGATTTTTTGCTTCTTCTAAAGACATAGGGATTTCTATTGCATTGAAGCGTTCAAAATTATCATAAAGCTCGTTAAAATCCTGATTGTCTATCTGCAAAAACGCCCCCACATCTAAAAACAATTCTTTTTCTTTGCTATCCAAAATCCCATCAGCATAGGCTAATAACATGAGAAATTCCACTAATTTCAGGCGTTTGGCGTATTCCCCATGCGTGTGGTCGGCGATTTCTTGGCATAAGGATTCAAAATTTTCTTTTTTATCCACAGGCTCATTGAGAAGCTCTTTGGCTAAATTTTGCTGTTCGCTGTTTAAGGGCTGCTCTAATTCATTGATAAAAAGCGTTCTTAAGGCGTTATCCAAAGCGTTTTTTTGAATGTCTAAAAACTTTAAAAGACGCATATACGCGCCTATTTGGGTTTGCTTGAATTTGTCTAGGGGGCTAGATTGCACCAACAAATAGGGGTCGTTTTTCAAGTCGTATTCTTCGGTTTTGGTTTTAGGGTTTAGGGGGTTTTTCAAATATTCTTTGAGGGTGTTGTAAAAATAAAACAACACAACCGCCGCAACAATTAATAAAATGATTTCCATTTTTTTCCTTTATGAGTATTTTTTCATTTGTTCTTTAAGGTCTTGTTTTTGCCTGCTCTCTCGCTCTTTTTTGGCTTGATAAAGACGCATTTGCTCTTCTTTTTGCTTGTCTTGTAAGATCATTTTCCTCTCATGGTTTTTTTTAAGCCGTTCTATGTATTCTTCTCGTTTTTCTGGGTCTTGGAAACTCACAGGGCGGATGAAAAAAACAAACAAAATCAATAAAAAAATCCCTATAGCGATAATCTCAGAGCCTTCGCCATTGAAAGCATACCAAAGCCCCCCCATCAAAGAAGCGAGCGTGAGTTTTAAAAAAGCGTTCATTTTAAATGAAAGTAAACTTATGATAATGCGCATCAAGCCCTAAAGCTTGCGTGTCTTTTTCCCCCATAGCCATTAGCGCGATTTGAGGTAAAAATAAAGTGGGGGTGTTGTCATTATCTCTTTTATAAATCTTTGAAGCTTTTAAGCTTAAATTTTCAAAAGCGTAAAAAAGCCCTAAAGAATGCACGATTAAAAAATCCGCCCCTAAATCAATCCCTAAATAGCGTAAATGCGCGCACTGGAGTAAGCCGCTTGCTTCATTGACTTCTAAAAGGGGGGCGTAATTTTGAAAAGACTCTAAAAAATGGGGGGCTTTTAAACGGATTTTATTGAAAAAATGATCGCTTTGTTTGATGCGAGAAAATTCAGCCCCTAAAAACGCATCAAAAGGGCTTTTCAATTCCCATGCCAAAAATTCATTAACCCACTCATTAAGATAGACTACCTCAACGCCTTTTTCATAAACAAGCTGGTATTTTTTCAATTTTTCATTAATGGAGTCAATGATTTCAGGGTTGTTGTCTAAAACTTCTTTAGCATGCAAGATATTCAAATACGCATCTTCTTCGCAAAAAATGAGCGAAACGCCATTGGCTTTGGCTAGAGCCAGATTATACGCAGAAGCCGTGAGAAAATCATTTGTGCTTATAATTTTCCCATAATAGCCTCCATCATAACAAAAAGGCAGATCAATGACTTTTTGCCCCATTTTTTCTAAATAGAGCTTAGCGCTTTTTAGAAGCGATTGCGCGTTTAAATGCTTCGCATAAGCGTTAAAGAGCGTGCAAGTTTTAGGGGGGTTAGGCGTTTTAGGGGGGTTAGAGTTGTATTGAAAAAGGCTTAAAAGGTTTTTAGAAAAATCTTTCCATGGCTTGATTTTGGAATTGGTTAGGATTTCTTGCAATTCATAGATTTCATGGTCAATGTTATCATCATTTTTATAGAGATAATGCGCCACGCTTAAAAAATTCATCACGCCGCTTTCAGGCTGAGAAATCATCTCTAATAACCGGTTGCGCTCTGTGGGGTAGCGCTTCATCAGCCATTTAACATACAAGAAAAAGCCATCGCCTAGATATTTAGGGTTTGTTTGGGGGTTGATAAAATTGATTTGGATAAACTTTTCTAATTCTTCTTTTTCGCCTTTAGTGATGTAGGGGACTTGTTTGAAAAAATCTTCATAGTTTTTTAAAACCGCCTTTTCATCAATCACCAAATCTTTTAAAGCGTATCGTTTGGATAGGGGATCTAGCACCCATTCTTTAGAAAAAAACGCCACCAAATCGCTCACTTTAGCGTCTTCAAACACCGCAATTTGATTGATTTTAAGCGCGATATTTTCATTATAGCTCACGCCTTTGAGTTGTCTTAAAAGATCCAAAAGGTATTGATCTTCTTGGTATTCTAAAAAATAAGACTCATAAGCGGGGTTGTAATCTTTGTTGGTTTCAAAACGAAAGACTTTTACATGCAATTTCAAAACGCTCATCAATCAGTCCTTTAGCTTTTGTGCAGATTTTCTAAAATCGTGCGGTTTTTGGAATTGGAAAAAAGAGCCTCTTTAGAATCCAGCCATTCTTTAAACTCTTCTTTAAATTCTTGCTCGTCTTTTTTTGGCTCTTGTGTGATTGGCTCTTCTTTTTGAAACAATTCAAGCGAATCGCAACGATTGAATAAAACGACATTTTCATTTTTTTCTTTGATAAGGATTTGAATGATGCCAGGAAGTTCCACTTGAACCACGCTGCCAATGTTGTTAGGGCCAAACCCGGCTTCAAACTGCACGCTTTTTGCATCAATCATCAAGCTTTCTAAGGTGTATCCGGCTAAAACAAACAGCACTAACGCACCGAATTTTTCATGAATTTCTTTAGGGAGCTTGGGGGAAAAATCAATCGCATCTCTTTCGCACAAAAGGTTGAAACTCAAATGGTTTTTGGACAGAAATTGCAAGTATTCCATGCAATGCTTGTTGTTTAAAAGCCTTAATTCTCTTTGCATGCGAGCAACCTTTCAAATTCTTCTAACAAATGGCACACCTCTTGCATGCCAATTTCCCAAAATTCTTTGCTATCAATGTCAAAGCCAAACATGGACACTAATTCTTTGGGGCTTTTTGATCCTCCTAAGCTCAAAAATTCCGTGTAAGTTTTAACAAACTCTTTAGCGTCGCTTTTTTTATAAAGCCCATAAAGCGCCAAAGTTAAAAGCTGCCCGTAACTATAAGCGTAGCAATAAAAAGGCGAATGGATAAAATGGGGGATATAGCTCCACCACAAATGGTAGTTTTTAGTGAGTTTCACGCTCTTTTCAAACATTCTTTGGTTTTCTTCAAACCAGATTCGATCAAAATCTTTGGTGTCTAATTCTTCATCAATTTCATGGATTCTTCTTTCAAAATTAGTCATCACCACTTGCCTAAAAAGGGTAGAAAAAATATCTTCTAGTTTGCCGGCTAGCATGAAAAGGAGTTCGTCAGATTTTAAACCCTTTTTTAAATGCTCAAAAAACAGCATTTCAGAAAAGACGGAAGCGGTTTCTGCGGTGGTTAAGGGCGTATCCATGTTCAATACGCCTTGTTTTTTGGACAATTCTTGGTGGATCATATGCCCAAATTCATGAGCGATAGTGAAAGCGTCTCGGCGGTTTCCTGTGTAGTTTAATAGCACATAAGGGTGAGCGCTAGGCACCCCGCCATGGCTAAAAGCCCCACCTTGCTTAAAATCTTTAGGGTGTGAATCCACCCAGCCTTCTTTGATCGCTTTAGAAGCG
This sequence comes from Helicobacter pylori, assembly GCF_009689985.1. Taxonomy (NCBI): domain Bacteria; kingdom Pseudomonadati; phylum Campylobacterota; class Epsilonproteobacteria; order Campylobacterales; family Helicobacteraceae; genus Helicobacter; species Helicobacter pylori. The sequence continues at coordinate 130,597 of NZ_QBAW01000004.1, forward strand.
ATTTTGTGAAATTCTGGGCTAAAGGCTTTAAGGGTGTTAAGCACTTCTTCTAAAGCTTGAGAGTAAGTCATGGTGGTGTTTTCATCGCTTAAAGGGGCGTAGCGATCGTAGTCTTTGAGTTTATGCCCTAAAATTTGTGCTTTTTGATGGTAGTAACGATGCACTAAAGAAAAATTAGCGTTCACAATCTCTATCATGCTATCCACGCTCTCTTGGGAGATCTGGTTGTCAATGTGGCGGAAACTCTCTTTTTTATCGTATTTTCTCAGCCTAGTTTCAATGAGCAAATCTTTACGCACCATGTTTAAAATGTAAGTGAGCAAAGGGCGAGATTTTTCTAACGCTTTACTGAAAGCTTTTTGAGATTTTTTACGGATCTTGCGTTTGGGGTTGTGCAAGAGGGCTAAAATTTCTTCTTCGCTCAAATTTTGCTCTTCAAAAGGGATTTTCAAAGAAGAAAAATGCTCATCAAAAAGACGGCTAAACGCACCCACTCCCACAGGTGAAAGGGCTAGAGCGATCTTTTCTTCGTCTAAATTTAGGGTGTGCTTTTTCCTTTCTATGAGATTGTTCAAATAAAAAGCATGGTTTTTGCATTTTTTAATGAAAGCGAGTTGTTTTTTGGCGTCTAAATTCTTAAATTCAATTTCAAAGAATAAAAGGTGCTGTTGGATATTCGCACAAGCCATTTCGCATTGCGAATAAAACTTCGCTTCTTTGGTGTTCTTGGCAAAAAGTAATTGAGCGTAAGTCATCGCTCTAGAAATCTTTTCTGACAAATCTTCGTAATGTTTAAGAGCGTTGGCAAACCCTGCAATGTCTAAATTCTTAAGGTTGTTTTGATAAGTGCTCTCAAATTCTTGCACTTCTGTTTGTAAGGTTTTTAAAAATTCTTCTGTGCTTTCTTTATTTTCAAATAAAGCACTTAAATCCCATTCTTGCTCTTTCATAAAAGCCCCCTTTTTGTTTAATAGTTTGAGTTCAATACGCTTGTATTTTAACATAACACTTACAATACAAGCAAACTTATCATTTGGTTTTTACGCAATTATTTTTTAGCCGGCTCATTTTCTTGGCTCTTTTGGTGCAAAATAAATTGAGCGATAGATTCTAGGTATTTTAAGATAAAAGGGGTTGCTAACATAGAAAAGACCACCATAAGGATAAGGAGCTGGTGGATGTCATTTTGAGCGATACTTAAGATATTTTTTTGGTGCAAAAAACCAAGAATCCCTTTTTTTTCTTGCAAATTAAAGAGCTGGTGCGAGCCTGAATTTAAGAAAATGACAAAAGAAAACTCCCCGATTTGCGCCAAAGAAAGAGCGGTTTTTATGGCAGTTTTAGCGTCTCTAAAAAAACGCAAAAGCGCATAAATGATAGCCGTCTTAAAACCCATCACTAAAATGAGTAAAAAGATGACAACAAAGAACTTCTCTATAAAGAAACTCACATTAATTTGCATCCCTATCGTAATGAAAAAAAGGGCTAAGAAGAGGTTTTTTAATTGCGCAAATTCTTCTTGGACATTGATTTTATAGCGCGATTTAGAAATGGCCATGCCCACAATGAACGCTCCTAAAGACATAGAAAACCCAAAAAAATGGCTCAACCCCGCCGCGCTGCAAACAATCACTAAAATCGTACCTATAAAAATTTCGGGCAAGCGCGTGTCTTTTGCTTGCTCTAAGATGAGATTAGCCCCTTTTTTTCCAGGCAATAATAAAAGAACTAAAATAATCCCTGCTGAAATAAAGGTTTTAAGAATGAGTAAATTAACATTAGAATCCTTACTGCCTAGAATCGTCAAAATTAAAAGCATGGGAATGGCTGCAATATCTTGGAAAATCAAAATCCCCACCGTGCTCTTTCCCATGGGCGTGCTAAGCTGTTTGGAATCTTCAAAGAATTTCAGCACAATAGCGGTTGAAGAGAGCGAAAGCCCCATGCCTAAAACAAGGGAAAAAATGGGTGAAAGACCCAAAACAAAATACCCCAGTAAAAAAGCGATTAAAGCGCATAAAACTACTTGCAAAAGCCCAAAAACGAGCACTTCTTGTTTGATGGATTTGAGCTTGTCAAAATTAAACTCAATGCCTATCATAAACATTAAAAAGACGATACCAAATTCGCCAATATCAGACAACAAATTAAAATCATTAATTTTAAAAAAAGCCACTAAGACCGTTCCTGTGCAAATGTAACCAATGATAACAGGCATGTCTAATTTCTTTAAAAAGATTCCAAAGCCCACAGCAAGCCATAAGCCAGCAATAACAATATAAAGTGTGTTATTTTCCATAAAAACCTTTCCCCAGTAGAATCGATTTGTTTTAAAGAAATAAAAGCGAAACTATCCTATTAAATTGAGCCATTAAATAACACTATTGAATAAAATAATATCTATCAAATATATATATAAGTATTTTATTATTTAAATCTTACTAAACCCGTATTCAAACGCAAACACCAAACGCTCTATTGAGTAAAATCAAAATTAAAACGCTAGGATTATACTGCACTAAAGCAAACTTTCTATTTATGAAAAAGATTTTTGAACCCCAACCTTTTAAGAGTCGGCTAGGGTTTAATTTGATGATAAAGAAGAGCGAATGAAAGAATGGATTAAAAAGTAAAGACATAATCCACATACCAAGAATAGTAGCGGATAAGCCCCACATCTTTGCTGCCCTGATTAACCATAGGGAATTTCACGCCCGCTTCAAACGCGCTGCGATCCCCAACGCGCATTCTTCCGCCTAAATTCCATAAGAACTGGAATCTCGTTTGATTGACATCATAAGGGAACATCCAAGTGTTTCCGGCTAATTGAACGCCACCAATGAGACCTAGAGCGAATTTATCCAAAGGAATGAGATTGACAATCAAATCGCCACCGCCACCATAGGTGAGCAAATTGGTTTTGGTGTGTTCAGTCCCTGAAGTGTTAAACCAATCTAAAAAGCCATACACCCTAGCCCCAAACCATTTATTGGCAAAGCCTACAAAACCTAATTTGAAATTCAAACCATAAAGATCATTGCCATGGCGCCAATCAGAGTAATTGCTGTTATAAGGACCATAACGACCTTGCTGATAACCCGCACCCATGAAAAACCCATTCACTTCGCCAGCCAGCGCTAAACTCGTGCTCAAGCTTAAAATACAAGCAATTCTTTTAATCATAATAAATCCTTCTTGTTGAATTAAAGTTACACCTTAAAATCGGTTATTTTTCTAAAAGATTTAATTTTTTATCAAAGATGAGGGTTTTAGAGCGGAAATCTTGGTTAAATACTAATAAGTGGGATACACCCACAAAACAAACCGCCTCAAACTTTTAAAATACAAATTTTTAAGATACAAATAGGTATAATGAATAACTTCAATCATTTAATCAAAGGGAGTTCTATGAAAAATACTTTCAAGGCGTTTGCCTTTTTAATCGTATTTTTTTCAAGTGCTCTGTTGGCACAGGATTTAAAAATCGCTGCTGCTGCTAATCTCACGCACGCTTTAAAAGCCCTTGTTAAAGAATTTCAAAAAGAACACCCCAAAGACACTGTTAATATTAGCTTTAATTCTTCAGGAAAACTCTACGCTCAAATCACTCAAAACGCCCCTTTTGATTTATTCATTTCAGCAGATGTTGCCAGGCCTAAAAAGCTTTATGAAGAAAAAATAACCCCTTTTAAAGAAGAAGTCTATGCTAAAGGCGTGTTGGTTTTGTGGAGCGAAAATCTAAAAATGGATTCTTTAGAAATTCTTAAAGACCCTAAAATTAAATATATCGCTATGGCTAATCCTAAACTAGCCCCCTATGGAAAAGCCAGCATGGAAGTCTTAGATCATTTAAAGCTCGCTTCCAGTCTTAAATCTAAAATCATTTATGGCGCTTCTATTTCTCAAGCCCATCAATTTGTCGCTACTAAAAACGCTCAAATAGGCTTTGGAGCGTTATCCTTGATGGATAAAAAAGATAAAAATCTCTCTTATTTCATCATTGATAAAGCCCTTTATAACCCTATTGAACAAGCCTTGATCACCACTAAAAATGGGGCTAATAACCCTTTAGCCAAAGTTTTTAAAGATTTTTTATTCAGCCCTAAAGCTAGAGCTATCTTTAAAGAATACGGCTATATTGTGGATTGAAACGCATAAAAAAGGCGAACAATGGATCATGAATTTTTGATTACCATGCGTTTGAGCTTTTCTTTAGCTTTGATTACCACCCTTATTTCACTCCCTATAGGGATTTTTTTAGGCTATTTTTTAAGTCTTAAACGCAGTCTTTTAACGAGTTTAACAGAAACGCTTGTGTATATGCCTTTAGTTTTACCCCCAAGCGTGCTAGGGTTTTATCTTCTTTTAATCTTTTCACCTTCTTCTTTTTTGGGAGCGTTTTTACAAGATGTGTTCAATGTGAAACTTGTTTTTAGTTTCCAAGGGCTTATTTTAGGGAGCGTGATTTTTTCCTTGCCCTTTATGGTAAGCCCCATTAAAAGCGCGTTAATTTCCTTGCCCACTTCTTTAAAAGAAGCCAGTTATAGCTTGGGAAAAGGGGAATATTACACCCTTTTTTTGTCCTACTCCCTAACATCAAACCCAGTGTGTTGATGGCTATCATTACAACTTTTACGCACACTATAGGCGAATTTGGCGTGGTGATGATGCTTGGGGGTGATATATTAGGGGAAACAAGAGTGGCGAGTATTGCGATTTTTAACGAAACTGAAGCGCTCAATTATTCTAAAGCCCACCAATACGCCTTAACGCTCACGCTTATCAGTTTTAGCCTCTTGTTTGTTACCCTGTTTTTGAATAAAAAACAAAGCTCGTTTTTATGATAAAAGCGCGGTTTAAAAAACGCCTTTTAGGATCTAGGGGCGCGTTTGATTTGAATATAGACTTAGAAATTAAAGAAGCAGAAGTTGCCGCTTTATTAGGAGAATCGGGAGCGGGTAAAAGCACGATTTTACGCATTTTAGCAGGGCTTGAAGCGGTGAGTAGCGGCTATATTGAAGCCAATCGTTCAGTGTGGCTAGACACTCAAAAAAAGATTTTTTTAAAACCACAACAACGAAAAATCGGCTTTGTGTTTCAAGATTACGCTCTATTCCCTCATTTAAATGTGTATCAAAACATCGCCTTTGCTCACCCTAAAGATAAAAATAAATTCCACGAAGTGTTACGCTTAATGCGTTTAGAAAATCTAATCCAGCAAAAAATTTCTCAACTCTCTGGCGGGCAAGCCCAACGAGTCGCTTTAGCAAGAGCTTTAATCGCAGCCAAAAATCTATTGCTTTTAGATGAGCCTTTAAACGCCCTAGATAATACCTTAAAAAACGAGGTGCAACAAGGTTTGCTTGATTTTATCAAGCGTGAAAATTTAAGCGTGTTATTGGTGAGTCATAACCCAAACGAAATAATCAAACTCGCGCAAACTTTCCTCTTTTTAAACAATGGCGTTATTGATCCTAATCAAGAAAATCGGCTTTTTTCAAACCGCTTATGGGTAAAACCTCTCTTTGAAGATGAAAATTATTGCCATTATGAGATCATTCCTCAAACGATCAGTTTGCCCAAAGATTGTCTGAACCCAACTTTTGAGCTTGATTTCAATCAAAACAAAAAATTTTAGAAATATTTTTTCATTTTTCTCTTGAAACCCTCTTATTTTTCAAAAGGAGTTGTTTATAACAACCGCTAAAATCAAACTCTTTTATTATTAGCATTCAATGAAAACAGAGTCAATTTTTTAGCTTTTCAAAAATGCCTCTATTCTTTTGACGCTCTCTGTTTTGCCTAAAATAAAAAGCGCTTCTTTAAGGCCTATCCCGCCCCCCTTACCCAAAAGGGCTAATCTTAAAGGCTGCATGAAGCTACCCGCTTTAATCTTTTCTTCTTCAATGATTTGGTGCATGGCGTTTTCTAGCGCGCTTTCATCGTTGAAATTGGCTGTATTTAATTCCAGCTTAAACTTTTCTAACAAGGGCATAACGAGCGCTTGATTGAGTTTTTTAAAAACCTTTTCTTCATACTCTATAGGAGCAATTAAAACCTCATCTATTTTAAGGGCTAATTCTTTTAAGGTTTGGGATCTTTCTTTGAGAGCGTCCAACAAGCGATCCAATTGATCGGGGTTTAAATGCGAGAGATCGCTAAAACTAAAAGGCTTTAAAAGCTTTAATAATTCCTGCGTGCTTTGGTTTTTGAGATAATGAGCGTTGAGCCAATTAAGCTTGTGCCAGCTAAAGCAACTGGGCGAAGAATTTAAATCTTTAGGGTCAAAACATTCCAATAATTCTTGCATGCTAAAAATCTCTTTATCTTGATAGCTCCACCCCAAACGCGCTAAAAAATTCACTAAAGCTTCCTTAAGATAGCCCCTTTCTTGATAGTCCATCACATTAGTGGCCCCATGGCGTTTGCTTAATTTTTGCCCTTCTTCGTTCAAAATCATTGGCACATGGAAAAAATTAGGGATTTTAAAATTCAAAGCCTTATAGAGAACGATTTGTTTAGGGGTGTTAGAAAGGTGATCATCGCCTCTAATCACATCAGTAATCCCCATTAAAGCGTCATCAATGGTAACCACAAAATTATAAGTGGGCGTCCCATCGCTCCTGGCGATAATAAAATCGTCTAATTCGTGAGTGTTCACTCTCACTTCGCCTTTAACCCCGTCATTAAAAACAATGATTTCATTTTGTGGGACTTTAATCCTTACCACAGGCTCTATGCCTTTAGGGGGCGTGCCTTTAAAATCACGATAACGATTGTCATAGCGTGGGGTTTCTTTCCTAGCTTTTTGTTCTTCTCTCAAAGCGTCCAACTCTTCTTTACTCATGTAACAATAATAGGCTTTGTCTTCATCTAAGAGTTTTTGAATGTATTCTTTATAAATTTCAAAGCGTTTGGATTGATAGAGGATTTCGCCATCGTATTCTAGCCCCACCCATTTGAAAGCCTCTATAATGGCGTTAGCCGCTTCTATGGAGTTACGGCTCAAATCCGTGTCTTCAATGCGTAAAAAAAATTTTCCTTGATTGGCTCGTGCAAAAAGATAATTGAAAATGGCTGTTCTTAAACCTCCTATGTGGAGGTAGCCAGTGGGCGACGGGGCGAAGCGCGTAACGATCAAACTCATTATTCTAACCTTAAAAATAAAATGCTCTTATTGTATTCAAAAATGGCTTAAAAATTGTTTCACTTTTTTCTATTAAAATTAGTGTATGATTGAGATTATTTTTAACAGGATTACCCATGCAATTTCAAAAAACCTTATTTTCTTTATCTTTATTATTTTTATCTTGTTGTATCGCTGAAGAAAATGGGGCGTATGCGAGCGTGGGGTTTGAATATTCTATCAGTCATGCCGTTGAGCATAATAATCCCTTTTTGAATCAAGAACGCATCCAAACGATTTCTGACGCTCAAAACCAAATCTATAAACTCAATCAAGTCAAAAATGAAATCACAAACATGCCCAACACCTTTAATTACATCAACAACGCTTTGAAAAACGATGCTAAATTAACCCCCACTGAAAAGCAAGCCGAACAATACTACCTCCAATCCACCCTTCAAAACATTGAAAAAATAGTCATGCTTAGCGGTGGAATTGCATCTAACCCTAAATTAGCCCAAGCGTTAGAAAAAATGCAAGAACCCATTACTAACCCTTTAGAATTGGCAGAAAACTTAAAAAATTTAGAATTGCAATTCACTCAATCTCAAAACCGCATGCTTTCTTCTTTATCTTCTCAAATCGCTCAAATTTCAAATTCCTTAAACGCGCTGGATCCTAGCTCTTATTCTAAAAACATTTCAAGCATGTATGGGGTGAGTTTGAGCGTAGGGTATAAGCATTTCTTCACCAAGAAAAAAAATCAAGGGTTTCGCTATTATTTGTTCTATGACTATGGTTACACTAATTTTGGTTTTGTGGGCAATGGCTTTGATGGTTTAGGCAAAATGAATAACCACCTCTATGGGCTTGGCATAGACTACCTTTTTAATTTCATTGATAATGTGCAAAAACATTCTAGCGTGGGTTTTTATGTGGGCTTTGCTTTAGCGGGGAGTTCGTGGGTAGGGAGTGGTTTAAGCATGTGGGTGAGTCAAACGGGTTTTATCAACAATTACTTGACTGATTATCAGGCTAAAATGCACACGAGTTTTTTTCAAATCCCTTTGAATTTTGGGGTTCGTGTGAATGTCAATAGGCACAATGGCTTTGAAATGGGCTTGAAAATCCCTTTAGCGGTCAATTCCTTTTATGAAACGCATGGCAAAGGGTTAAACACTTCCCTCTTTTTCAAACGCCTTGTGGTGTTTAATGTGAGTTATGTTTATAGTTTTTAGGGGGGTAGATGCCTTCAAACGCTCTTTTGATTGAAGAAATCGCTCATTTAATCAATGTTTCTCATAGCAGCGTGCATAACTGGATCAAAACCAATCTTTTAGAGAAACTAGAGATTGATCATAAAATTTATGTGAAAACAAGCTCTTTTTTAGATTTTTGCCGCAACCATTTAGGGAAAAACAAGCTTAACAAATACGCTAACAAATCCTTAAAAGGTGCGCATAACCATCAAGAATTGATTTTAAAATACCTAAAAATATTAGAAAATAGCTCTGATTTAGAAAAGTTGGATTCTCATTATGAAGAAGAACTTTCTAACACCACCAGAAATTTAGAAGGCATTTACTACACCCCTAATAGGATAGTAGAGCAACTTTTCACTCTCCCTAAAGATTTTGATACCTCCCAAGCGATTTTTTGCGATCCGGCTGTGGGGAGTGGGAATTTTATCATGCATGCTTTAAAACTAGGTTTTAAGGTTGAAAATATCTATGGCTATGATACAGACGCTTTTGCTGTCGCTTTGACTAAAAAGCGTATTAAGGAGCGTTATCGTTTAGATTGCCCTAATATTATGCAAAAAGATTTTTTAAATTTAAAACACACCCCACAATTTGATTGCATTTTCACCAACCCGCCATGGGGTAAGAAATACAACCAAAACCAAAAAGAAAATTTCAAACAGAAATTCAACCTCTCTCAAAGCCTAGATAGCGCGTCGCTCTTTTTTGTAGCGAGTTTGAATTGCTTAAAAGAAAACGCTCATTTGGGGCTATTATTGCCTGAAAGTTGTTTGAATATTGATGCGTTTAAAAAAATGCGAGAAATGGCTTTAAAGTTTCAAATTAGAAGCCTGATTGATTTTGACAAACCCTTTAAAAATCTAATGACTAAGGCTGTGGGTTTGGTGCTTAAAAAAACCCCTAACAAGGATCAAAAAATCTCATGTTTTTATCAAAATAGCAAGTTCAAACGCTCGTCCTCTTCTTTTTTTAACAACCCTAAAAAGATTTTTAATATCCATTGCTCTAGCAAAGAAAATAAAATTTTAGACCACCTTTTTTCCATTCCCCATATCACTTTAAAAAATAACGCTCATTTTGCTTTAGGGATTGTTACAGGCAACAATAAAGAAAAATTACGCTCCAAGCAAGAAAAAAATACCATTCCCATTTTTAGGGGTTCAGATATTTTAAAAGACGGATTAAAAGCCCCTAGCCAATTCATTAACGCTGATTTAAAAGACTGCCAGCAAGTCGCTCCCTTAAGCCTTTATCAGGCTAGAGAAAAAATCGTGTATAAATTCATTTCTTCAAAGCTTGTCTTTTTTTATGACAATGAGCAACGCCTTTTTTTAAACAGCGCGAACATGTTTGTTTTAAAAGAAAATTTTCCTATCAGCGCTAATGCGCTAAAGGAATTATTAAACAGCGATTTAATGCAATTTATTTTTGAATCGCTTTTTAAAACGCATAAAATTTTAAGAAAAGATTTGGAATGTTTGCCCCTATTTGCGCAATTTATAAACAATAGTTTTGATGAAAAATTTTATTTGAAAAATTTAGGGATAGAAAAAAAAGACTCTAAACATTTCACCATCAGGAAAAACCATGCATGTTGCTTGTCTTTTGGCTTTAGGGGATAATCTCATCACGCTTAGCCTTTTAAAAGAAATCGCTTTCAAACAGCAACAGCCCCTTAAAATCCTAGGCACTCGTTTGACTTTAAAAATCGCCAAGCTTTTAGAATGCGAAAAACATTTTGAAATCATTCCTGTTTTTGAAAATATCCCTGCTTTTTATGACCTTAAAAAACAAGGCGTTTTTTGGGCGATGAAGGATTTTTTATGGTTGTTGAAAGCAATTAAAAAGCACAAAATCAAACATTTGATTTTAGAAAAACAAGATTTTAGAAGCGCTCTTTTATCCAAATTTGTTTCCATAACCACTCCAAATAAAGAAATTAAAAATGTTTATCAAAACCGCCAGGAGTTGTTTTCTCAAATTTATGGGCATGTTTTTGATAACCCTTTATATCCCACGAATTTAAAAAACCCCAAAAAGATTTTGATCAACCCTTTCACAAGAGAAAATGATAGGAATATTTCTTTAGAGCATTTAAAAATCGTTTTAAAACTTTTAAAACCCTTTTGTGTTACGCTTTTAGATTTTGAAGAACGATACGCTTTTTTAAAAGATGAAGTCGCTCACTATCGCGCTAAAACCAGTTTAGAAGAAGTTAAAAACCTGATTTTAGAAAGCGATTTGTATATAGGGGGGGATTCGTTTTTAATCCATTTGGCTTACTATTTAAAGAAAAATTATTTTATCTTTTTTTATAGAGATAATGACGATTTCATGCCGCCTAAGAATGAAAATTTTCTAAAAGCCCATAAAAGCCATTCCATAGAACAGGATTTAGCCAAAAAATTCCGCCATTTGGGGCTATTATAATATTGTGTTATACTTCTAATTTCAATTTTGCTTGTTAGGACATTCATGAAAAATATTAGAAATATCGCTGTAATCGCGCATGTTGATCATGGGAAAACCACTTTAGTGGATGGCTTACTTTCTCAATCTGGCACATTTAGTGAGAGAGAAAAAGTGGATGAAAGGGTGATGGATAGCAACGATTTAGAAAGAGAAAGAGGGATCACTATCCTGTCTAAAAACACCGCTATTTATTACAAAGACACTAAAATCAATATCATTGACACTCCCGGGCATGCTGATTTTGGGGGCGAAGTGGAGCGCGTTTTAAAAATGGTGGATGGAGTGTTGCTTTTAGTGGACGCTCAAGAAGGGGTCATGCCTCAAACTAAGTTCGTGGTTAAAAAAGCTTTGAGTTTTGGGATTTGCCCTATTGTGGTGGTGAATAAAATTGATAAGCCCGCCGCTGAACCGGACAGAGTGGTGGATGAAGTTTTTGACTTGTTCGTAGCGATGGGGGCTAGCGATAAGCAATTGGATTTTCCTGTGGTGTATGCTGCTGCTAGAGATGGCTATGCGATGAAAAGTTTAGACGATGAAAAGAAAAATTTAGAGCCTTTATTTGAAACGATTTTAGAGCATGTGCCAAGCCCTAGCGGGAGCGTGGATGAGCCTTTGCAAATGCAAATTTTCACGCTTGATTATGACAATTATGTGGGCAAAATCGGTATCGCTAGAGTGTTTAATGGCTCGGTTAAAAAGAATGAAAGCGTGCTGTTGATGAAAAGCGATGGGAGTAAAGAAAACGGTCGTATCACTAAGCTTATAGGCTTTTTAGGGCTGGCTAGGACTGAGATTGAAAACGCTTATGCGGGCGATATTGTAGCGATTGCTGGGTTTAATGCGATGGATGTGGGCGATAGCGTCGTTGATCCCAATAACCCCATGCCTTTAGATCCCATGCATTTAGAAGAGCCTACGATGAGCGTGTATTTTGCTGTCAATGATTCGCCTTTAGCCGGGTTAGAAGGAAAGCATGTTACTGCTAATAAATTGAAAGACAGGCTCTTAAAAGAAATGCAAACCAATATCGCTATGAAATGCGAAGAAATGGGCGAAGGCAAGTTTAAAGTGAGCGGGCGTGGGGAATTGCAAATCACTATTTTAGCTGAAAATTTACGCCGTGAAGGGTTTGAGTTTAGCATTTCACGCCCTGAAGTCATCATTAAAGAAGAAAATGGCGTTAAATGCGAGCCTTTTGAGCATTTAGTGATTGACACGCCTCAAGATTTTAGCGGGGCTATCATTGAGAGATTAGGCAAAAGAAAAGCCGAGATGAAAGCGATGAATCCCATGAGCGACGGCTATACAAGATTAGAATTTGAAATTCCTGCAAGAGGGCTTATCGGCTATAGGAGCGAGTTTTTAACCGACACTAAGGGTGAAGGCGTGATGAATCACAGCTTTTTAGAATTCCGCCCTTTTAGCGGGAGCGTGGAATCGCGCAAAAATGGGGCGCTAATCAGCATGGAAAATGGCGAAGCGACCGCTTTTTCCCTTTTCAATATCCAAGAAAGAGGCACGCTTTTTATCAACCCCCAAACTAAGGTTTATGTGGGCATGGTCATTGGCGAGCACAGTAGGGATAATGATTTAGATGTCAATCCCATTAAATCCAAGCATTTAACCAACATGAGAGCGAGCGGGAGCGATGACGCGATCAAACTCACCCCGCCTAGGACTATGGTGTTAGAAAGAGCGCTAGAGTGGATTGAAGAAGATGAGATTTTAGAAGTTACCCCCTTGAATTTAAGGATTAGGAAAAAGATTTTAGACCCCAACATGAGGAAAAGGGCGAAAAAATAAATAGAATTTTTTGGAATGCATGCCAATTTATTCAACCAAAACGCTAGTAAAAAAGATGTTTTTTTGCACAATTTACGCTCCAATAATGGGCGTTACAAATGCTACATAAAAGCCACTTTAAGATATGGTGGGGGCAAGTCTTTAGCTGTAGGGTTAATAGTGGAGTATATACCTAATGGTGTGCGTAGGATTATTAGCCCTTTTATAGGTGGGGGGAGCGTAGAAATTGCATGCACAACAGAGTTGGGTTTAGAAGTGTTGGGTTTTGATATTTTTGACATTTTAGTGAATTTTTATCAAGTGTTGCTCAAAGTCAAACAAGCTCTTTATAATAATTTGCTCTCTTTAGAACCTACACTAGAAACTTACAGCACCATTAAGCAAGAGTTAAAAGCCCATTATAAAAAAGAATGGAGTTTTTAAGTCAAATCTAATCTACAAGATGATTACTCTGTTATTATACCAAAAATCTACAGAACTAACCTTAAAGAATGTTTTATTTTTTATTAAAACTCTCATTCTTTCTTAGAGTTCTTGCTACAACTTGCAAAAACATTTTGGCGTAATGTCTATCTAGGGCAATCTTATTAGACTTAGCATTAAATGCGAGCTTGTAGAGTATGTCTAATAATCTTTTAGCTCCTTGTCCGCCTACAAAGCTTATAGAACCTTGCTCATGCATAATGCTAGGATTAAAGAGTTTGTAGTCTAAATCTTTTTTAAATTTGAAATAATGCTCATGCGTGTTTTTAGCATAAGCAAGATTTGCCTTATAAAGTGTGTTTAACTCATCTTTATCTAAATTAGGTTTTAATGTCTTTGCCATAGTTTTCAAGTCCCTTTCTATGAGACTTAGAGACAGAAACTAACATTCTAGTAAGCTTGAATGAAGCAATCATTCAAGCTAAAGAGAGCAGTAATGAGCGGCAAAATTCTAACGCAAATAACAATAACACTATTAACAATACAATAGATACTAATACTTCTAACAATATTATTAAAAATAATGACAATAATCATCCAAATTTAAGCTTGGCTGATTTAGAATTAGAGCAACAAAATTCAGGAGAACCAAATGGAAAAGAAAGAACAAATCGCGCAGATGAGCCGAGCAGAGCTAGAGCAGGAATTCCGCAAGAAATTCACCGCAGAAGCGAACATAGAAGACAGCAAGAGGGAGTGGAGCGATCGAGTGATGAAGAACTTTCACACCAAAACTCTAGTTTATTTATTGAGCCTAGAGAGCAGGGAGGAACAAGAGGAGTTTATAGATCTAGCGACCAACAGGCAGTTTCAGAAAAACCCCATAGAGAGCGAGATAGACTACATGAACATGTATTTAGAGGAGATGGAGTATCAGCAAGAGCAGATAGCAATGGAGCATCAACTCAAGCAAGCAGTCCAGCAAGCCGAATGGAAAATGGAGCAAGAAGCGAAGAAAAGGGGGATAATCCCCATGATGAGAGAGGAGTATCACGCCCACCGCAATCCCCATCTCATCAACAAAATAGCTCCAGAGATTTGGGGCTTTCTCTCTCTAGAGAACAGCCAGGACAGACTGGACGCTTACGCTTTTTTGATCATGGACAGATGGGCTCATTATTTCCCACAGACCATGAAAACCAAAGATCACAGAACGATAATGAGCTTGATAAAAGCAGTGATAGAGCAAACGAAAATGGAGACAGAAGCCCTAGACAGAATGGGAGCGCAAATCAAAAGGGCGCAAGGGGTGAGCGATATGGAATTGCTCCAGGAAGCTCAAATCAATCAGTATCACCACCTGCTCAAATCCCATTACATCATGCAGGACTCAGCGCACCAAATGGACTTAGAGACCTTGAAGAAAACAGGGATCAAGAGGGAAGACTTCTATCAAATTTAGATAATTTAGAAAGCTTGCTTAACGCTATTAGAAACAACACCATAGCGAGTGAGCCTGACTTTAGATCCAGGCTCTTAGAAGCTATTTACCACAACGAGCCTTTAAAGGATAGTATTGTAGGGACACAACTCCTTAAAGACCCTACGACTAAAATCTTTTATTAGACATGCTAGAAAGGATTAGAGACATCCAAGCGTTGAATGAAAACTTAAAAGCTTGTATTGTGATGAACCGCATCCCTACTATCCCCACTCTTAAAGAGAAAAAAGCTCTCATTGATTTTATCAACCAAAATAACGCTAATGAAAGCGTGTTTTTAATGGATAATATATTAAGCGAAAGGATAGCTTATAAGCGTTCAGTGAGTGAAGGTATGGGCGTGATGGAATACAATGACAATAAAGCCAAAAACGAATGGTCTCAATTCTATGATGAATTGAGCGGGCATTTAGGGATCAAGAAATGAAATGGTAGAATTTATAGTTTAATTCTAAATAACGCTTAATTGTGTTATGATATTAAAAACAATCTACTTTAAAGGATAAATATGGAATTTAAAAACACTAAAAAAGACAGGCTGAGCGATCTAGAAAATCGCTTTGAGAATGCCAACAAGCATGAAACAAACAAACATGAAAAAGAAGACAGGAAAAAAGCCCACACGCTCTATATTTCAGAGAAAGTGATGAATAGTGTAGAAGAGTATTTGAATGAATTTGGAGCGTTCAGAGAAAATAAAAGCGTGTTTGTTCAAGACGCTATTGTTTTTTACTTAGAACACAAGAAAAAAGAAATGAAGCAAATGTTTTTAGATAAGGCGAGCAAGTTGTGATTTTATGGTGTTTTCATATCAAGGAGCTTAAATGAAAAAAACAAAACTTTTCAAGTTGAGAGCGTTGAGTTTAGCATGTTTAATGGGATTAGGCGTGAGTGGGTGCGCGTTTTTAGACAAGCAAATTTTAAACGACCACTTGACTAAGGCTAAAAACAACCCAAAATACGATTGCCAAAAAGAAATGTGGTCTTTCCCTGAAAAATATGATGGGATAAATCAGTGCTTAAAGGCTCAAGAAGAGCTTATTGAACCAATTATCACTAAAAAGATTGTTCAGTATCAATGCGATGATTTCGCTAATGAAGGCTTAAAAGATAAGTGCTTTAAAAGAAACGATGCCTACTTAAACACTCTTTTAACGCCCATCATTCAAAAACAAGAGCGTCGTTTTAGCTGCTCTGACTTCCATAACCCAGAACTACAAGAACAATGCATGGATAAAACTAACGCTTATGAAAAACAAAAAGACCGACAAGACAGACTAATTAATCTCGCGCAATTAGAAGCGTTTGAAAAAGAATACGCACAATATAAACTATATATTATCCCTTACTTCATTAAAAAATGCGTTAAAAGTGCGCCCAATTTAGCTAACAAGGAAAGATTATGCCAAAAAGAAGTGCATGAAAAATTTCACGACCCTTATTCTAGCTCTAAAGAATTGAGCGTTAAATCGGCTATTTCTTTTTGCATTAAAAAAGTTGATCCAAAATTAGAAAAAGCCGCTCTGATGAATGGCGTTTATATAAGCCCTTATAAAAAATCCACCCATTGCCAAAGAACGCATTTGGACAATAAGAGCTTGAAAGAAATCGCTTTGGATATGAACCCTAAATTAGAAAAGCAAAGCCCTTTTATTGATGCGAACAAGTTGGCTATGCAATCTGCGGGGTTATTGAGAGAGAATAAAGATGTCTTGATCGCTTTTGCTGCAGATATTTGCATGGAGCGTAACGAACATAAGAAAGGAGAGTTTATCAGTCTTAAAGAGAGTTGTGCCCAATCGCAAGCCAAACTCTATAACAACAAAGAGCGCTTTGACAAATTCATACAAGATTACCAAAAAGATTTAAAAACTTGCCTTTTAGACACTTCTAACACTAAAGAAGAAGTGGAACAAAATTTTTTGCTTTGCCAAAAAGAGCAATTGAGAGACGATAACAAAGGCTTGGGCTTTACTTTAGAAGAATTGGTTCAAAAATACGCTAAGTAAAGTTATTTAATTTTATGGATGGTTTTAAAAATCCATTTCATGGTTATTGCTAGGGTTTATGGGTTCATTGGTAGTTTTGTTAAAATCTTTGGTGGTATTTTTGAGTGCGTTTGTGTTTTCTTGTGCGGTTTGTGTAACGGCTGTGATTTGATGGTTGCTTTGCAAGTTTTCTAAAGCTATACTTGTGCTTTTTAATAAGGTTTTAAAGCATTGTAATTCTTTCTGCAAAAAATTAAGCGATTTTTCACAGCGTTTAATGATTTTATCCCTTTGCCCTCTTTCATAAATAGGCAAATCATTTTCATGAGCTTGCGTTAAAAATTTTAAATCTTTTGATAGCTCCATAGCTCTAGTTTCTAAGAATTCTTTTCGCTTCTTAGCAAAACAATAGTTTTCCTCTTCAAGTCTTTTTAAATGTTCTAAAAGATTAAGCCAAGCTTGTTTGTCTAATAAATTGCCTTGTGGGTTAGAATTTTTAACACTATCATCTATCTTTTTCATTTCAAACCTAGCAATATTAACAAGTAAAGCGCTATCTTTAAAAAACTTAGCCACTAAAAACATATTGCCTTTATCAGTCAAGCTTAAATTTTGATAATTCATATACCTAAAAAATTCAAAAGCTCTTTGCGAAATACTATGTCTATCGCTTTTAAAATCTAAAGCAATTTTTTCTAAATTTTTAACAATGCTTTTACTTGTAAAAACTTTGCTCATGCTTTTTAGTCTAGTGTAAAGCTCAAAGCGTTTTTTTGAATGGGATAAATCAACTTCTAAATCTTTGCTAAATTCTTCCTTCAAGACTTTTAAATCTTTATAATCTTTTTCTAAATCTATAATCTTTTTCTGTGTGGCAAAAAGTTTTTTGGTGGTATAAAGATAATCTTTTATTAAAGGGCTTTTACAGACAACCAATTTTTGAGTTTTTTTATAAGTGTTTTTAGGGGTTAAAGATTCTTTATTTAACCATTTTATTTCTTTAAGTTGTTGGTTAAGTTCTTTTTCATTTATTGGGGGCGTGAATTTTTCTTTTTCCCAATGCGTTTTTTCTAATAAACTTTTTAGACTATCTAAATGATCAGATAGGGCATTTTCTCTTTTTTTCAAACTTTCTATTTGAGAAGTTGCACTGCCCAAAACTTTATAGAAATAGTTTTCATGCCTAAAATTCTTATTGTTTCTAGCCTGTTTTTCTAGCGTATCTAACTCTGTTTCTATGTCTTTAATCGCCTTATAAATATTAGGCGTGTTAGAATATTGCAATTCGCCTTTTGAGTTAGCAAATAAATAATCTTTAAATGTTTCTCTTAGTGTGTGGTAAAACTCTTTACAGCTGTCTTTAGAATGAAAGCGTAGTTGCTTATTGGTAATTTTGTTAGTTTTGTTGATAATCACATGCGCATGCGGATTGTTTTGGTGTGTATGGAGTTTCATTATAAAAGGGTAATCATAACCTAGCGTGTTAGTGAGTGTTTGATACACGCTTAATTCCAAAGCTTTTAAATTTTTTTCATTACAATTTTCATCAATGCTAAACACTAGATGTAAAGCACAATTTTTAACACGGCTCTTATTTTCTAATAATTTTTCAAATTGCTCATTCCACTGCTCTGCTATATCATTATAATTAACTTCATTAAAAAATTCATCTCTCACTAGCTCACCATGTTTAGCGATATAATCCATCGCCCTTTTTGAATGCAGGCGTGTCATATTGCCTATGTTTTTGATGACCACTTGTTTTTGTGGCTCTCTTAAACGCATGAATTCTTCTTGTGTGAGTTGGGTTAAATTTTTAGTAAATTTTTCTGCTTCTTTAATAATAGCGTTTAGCATAAGTGTATTGTATCTTAAGCGTCTTTTTGGGCTTGATGACATCATAATCAAAAAGCTCATCGCTTTCAAAGTTTTTAATATAACTTTTTTCTAACGCCATTTTATTGTAATTTTATCCTCATAAAAACTTTGCCGCTTGTTTTAATTTTTAGCTCTTATTCTACATTATTATTCCCCTTTTTTAAAGTGCAGGATAACACTTCAATTTCGTAAAAATTGAAGTCAATTTGACCTTGCAGGTGGCTAAAACACGCGATTAAAAGCTATTCTTAAATCAAACTTAACCAAAAAAAACTTATTTTAAAACTTTCAATTGATTCTTTTCAAACCAATTTTTTACAAAAATTTGGGCTATAATGTAGGTTACGCTAACTATCATCTGTTGGAAAGGAGTTCAATATGTCAAATGTTATTACAGATTACTCGCAATACAATGAAAAGCAACTGCACAATTTCTTAAACTCCATTGAAAAACAATTGCTTAAAGCAGAAGGAGATAAAAATAAAGCGATAAAAAAAATCCAAGAGTGTGAATTACAAGAACAAATGATCAGACAGGTTTTAGCCCAAAAACATTCTCAAGAAAAAGAACCCACACAAAGTTTGTTAAATACGATCGCCTCAAAAGATGACCCAGAATACGATGTTTCGTTTGGAGACTTCAATGATTTTTTACAAATAGCAAAACAAGAAAGAGAAAGGCATAATGCTTAAAGTCAGAACTAAGAAAGATTTTCTTAAAGACTTTAATAAGCATATCTTATCTGGGCGTATTACAGAAAGCGATGTTACAAGCGTTGTTGATTGCCTAAAAAAACAAAAACCACTCCAACAAAAATATTGCGACCATGCTTTGAGCGGCAATCTTAAAGGGTTGAGAGAATGCCATGTCAAGCCAAACTTGTTATTGATTTATGAAATCAAAAAACAAGAAAATGAACTTGTTTTATTGCGTCTAGACACTCATAGCGAGCTATTTAAAAAGTGATCAAACGCTAAAAAAATTATCTACAACAATCCGTGCTAATTTTTAATTCAAGTTGCGCTAACTTTAAAATAGAACATGCTAATTTCTAAAAATAAGCTGCGCTAAGCCACACTACAAAAATGTTAATCTTTATTTTAAATCTTACTCATGCAAGTCTGCGCTATAAATCAACGCATTCCTTTTAATAACAAGGATAAAAAGTTGTAGAAAGCGATTTTTAAAAAGCAATTAAAAAATATTCATACAACCTTTTTTGATCAATCAAACACTTCTTCATTGGGCTTGACTTCCCAGTTAATACGAGAGAGTAATTCTTTGTTTTTGAAATAATAATTCGCTTTTAATTTTAACGGTTTAGCCTTATGACCGCTCACTAAAATGATCACTTCATCTTTATCAATATTCATAATATCTTGCGCGCTCAATAAGTCCCACGCTTCTTTTCCTATACTAGAAGTCCCTCCAGTAATGAGCTGTCCTTTTTCTGTAGAGTGGCTTCGTGTTTTTCTAGTCATCTTACCGATTTCTTCGCTCACTTGTTTAGCGTATTCTAAATCATCCATTTTGAAAATCACTTTGTAAGCCACGGTGCTATTAACAATTCTTGCATCTTCTTTGCCGTAATATTTTTCAATAAGAGCGTTGGATTGCGTAATAAAAATTAAAACCACACCATAGCTCCTACTTAATGCGGGCATTTCTAATAAAAAAGGCAATTTACCAAAACGCACAAATTCATCTAAAAAAAGATAAACCCTTTCTTCAAATTTCTTACTCTCTTTCAATAAAAGATTTTTAGCAATACTTTCCAAAAGGATACGGATAAGCGGTGCGAGCGTGTCAATATCTGTTTGAGCGATTTTAATATAGAGTGAAATATTATCAGCCCTTAAATCCTCGTATTCAAAACTCATGCTGTCTGTAGCGCTTTTAACTTGATAGCTTGTAAAGACTTGCATAAAACGGCTATAAACTGATTTAATGCTCGCAAACTCTTTATCATTCGCCTTAGCCCATTTGTTCGCTTCGTTTCTAATAACAGGATCTAACATGCCCTCTTTCATTATAATATTGCCTTGATCATCTTTTTCTAAATTATTCACAGATCCATCATAATTTTTAGGATTTTCTGGGTCAGTATAGACTTGTTCGGCTACTTGTTTATACCATAGCAATTCCACATTGACATTAGGTTTCATTTTTTTAACGCCATTTTCTACTTTAGCCATATAACGCCCATTCTCTTTAACAAAACCATTATCGCTACTTTGACATTCATATAATTCAGTATAAAATCGGCTTTGTGGATTGATTAAGGGAACGTAATTTTTTATAGGAGCGCTTGCAATTTCAAAAAAGGTGCTAGTGTTATGCACGCACAAATCATAAAGAGCGTAAAAGACAAATAAATTTTTAGCTTGCTGTGTCCAATGAGGGTCTTTATTTGCCCCATCTTCAGCAAAAATAGTATTACCCACTTCATCTACAAGCCTTCGCTTTCGGTTAAAATCTAATTTTTCTACAATGCGTTTATCAAACGGATTGAATTTAAGCGTGTTGTCATTTCCATCAAATACAAAAATTTTATTTTTTAGAACTTGTTGTCTGTAACCAGCCGTTAAATCAAATAACTCCCCTTTAATATCTAACACCACACAAGAGCTAGGCACATTTAAAAGATTAGGCACAGCCACAGCTGCGGTTTTACCACTTCCAGGAGGAGCGATAATTAAAGTAGAAAGCGGAGCATCATAATAAGTAGGCTTAAGTGAATTTAAACCTTTATATAGCCCCACACAAAAACCTTTGTTAAAATTTAAGGTCATAGGATAACTCTTAGAAGAACCTAGCGTAAAGACATCTTTGCAAGCCTTAGGGAGAGTTTTAGTGTAATAATCTTTTTGAATGCTATTAAGCTTATGGAATAAATTGCTGGTTTTATCCTTAAATTTATCTCTTAATGTTTTGAATTTTTCTCTCATTTAAAATAATCCTTTTAAATATTTCATAAATAGCGTTAGTTTTACACTTAAAAATCCCCTAAATATAAAGGTTAAGACACAAATCACTACTAAAAAAGATAAGATCGTAAAGAAAACCTTAGGTCTTTTCTTGGCAAATTGATAAACTCCATAAAATATACACCCTATAAAAATAGGCAATAGCGTAAAGCTAGAGACAACAAGCATTAGAGGCAAAAACAAAATTAAGAACAAGCCTTTAAGAATATTAAAAATCCTATATTCGTATTTAATAATATCTTTCATTTCAGCCCAAACTGCCTTGCCATGACTATCCATATTGCGCCCATTAAAAAATAAGTAGGCTGTCAAAAATAGCGGCAATAACGCACAAAAGAATGAAAAGTAAATCTCAAATTTAAAATGGGGAAAATTATGTAGATTAAGAATAATCTTTTTTAGATAGTTATAACTCGCTAAAAAACTAGGAAAACCTAAGAAATAATGCGATACGCCTAAAAAAATAAAAGGAATGGCTAAAATAGAAATGATATAGCAATAAGGCTTATAAATTTGCATTTACTCTACTTTTATTTTATTATCTAATAAACTCATAAAATGCATAAAATCATTCTCAAAACTCTCATCTTTCATAAACTCTTCAAACTCCTCTTCGCTTTTAACCCAAACTTCACTAATATATTCCATTAAAAGAGTGAAATTTTCTTTCAGATTTTCTTGTAATATTTTTGCTTGATTTCCATCTTTTAGAAAATGGGGAGCATTGATAATGCTTTGAGAACTTTTAATAATAGATGCCATTTTTTCTAAATAATTTCTAATTAAATCAATATCAGTTTCTTTTGTCATAAATTCATCCCTTTTAAAATTTTCTTATCCCCTTTTAAACAATGCGCTACGATGAAAGCGCTTTTTTTGATAGCTAGGTTTAAAATTTTTGTTTTTTCACTCCAAGCTTTCAGTTGCGTTTCAATATCTTGCAATAAGCCCAAATGGATAACATTTTCTCCTAAAAGTGCCGCATTATTTAAATGGTAAGCAATCTGGTTAAAATTAGAACAAGTCGCATTCAATGAGCTATATAGCATCGCTAAACTGCCTAAAGCGCTTGTGATTTTTTGCTGTTTGTAGAAACTAATTTGGCTATTTAAAATAAGATTTTCTACAATTTTGGTGTAAGACTTGTTGTGCCTAGTTTTTAAATCATTTAAAATTTGGACACATCTAACATCCAATAAAAATTCCATCCTTTTAAACACTCCTTGTAGTAGTTTAGGTTTTGGCATTAGATCTTGTAGTTTTTGTAATTGGTTAGCCAAGATGCTTTTTTGTGATGGTGTGGTAGTAGGGTTTTGCATTTTTTCTTTGGCATCAAATAAAAAATCTTGTAAAATCCTATTGCTAATTTGCTTCAATCCTAATGCTTTAGCGATTTTCAAATCATCGTTCGCATCTTTGCTGATAGGCGTATAAATGTTTGGAATTTCTTTAGTGTGAGCGTAAAAAATTTTTTCCAAAATAGCGTTGAATTTTTGCCCCTGTTCATCATTATCCATTGCTAAAATAACATTAAGACTTAAATTAGGAATTTTTGGTTCTTTTAGGCGTAAGGCTAGAGCGGGCTTTAAAATGGGTTTAGGGATAAGATTATTTTTATCTCTTATGGGAGAGAAAATGGGATCATTAGGGACTTTTTTAGGGTCATTATCGTGTTTAACTAACTCTTTAGCACGCCATTTTTCATATCTTTTTTGAAAATTTATGTAATTTTCATAGTCCTCTAATTGCTTGTTGTAGCGATCAATTTCTTTGTGGTATTCATTGTATTCCTTACACTTATAAGTGTTGATGGTATTAAGAAATTTATCTACAAATTTTTGCATTCTTTCTTCTGTGAAATTACCAATAGTAGAAATAATAGCTGTTTGATTAGGATCAAACCCTTGCATTTCTAACACGCTTAAGCCATCAAAAACGCTTTCAGCTACAATGATATTTTGAATATTTTTAATATCTTGTGGGCATAAAACTTCAAAACCCTTGATAGAACCTGCTTGCATTAAGTGTTTAGTGGGATTAGTAGCACCTTGCATAGTGAAAGGTTTGGATAATCGCTTGTTATACCCACCCTGTATTAAGTTTCCATTATCATTGGTTAAATAGCAAGGCACGCATAAATTTGCATGTTCATCTTCTTTTAATAAATGATTGTAAGGTTTTAGTAAGGTTTTATCCAAAGAGCGACTATCCAATAAAGTGTGAAACAAGTCTGAGCTTTCTATATCGTAGGTAGGGAGCTTTTCAAATTGTTTCACCACTTTTTGACGCTCTGCTTCTTGTTCTTTGGTAATGATTGCATATAGCTTGGAATTGTTATATTTGTAGTTTGGCTTATCGCTAATTTCTAAATCATCTCTGTTTTTGATTAAATCATTAAAATCTAGCCCACGATTTTTACAAAAGGCGATAATCGTGCCTTTATCTTCATCGTTATGAGTGTTGAAATAATGATAACTCCCATCAGGCTTTCTTGAAACAATAAGTGTGCCTTTAATGGTATCGTATTCATTATAAAGAGCCGGGTTATTTTTGCTTGATTTCTCTACTTTGTGTTTATAACCATTAGAGAGTAAAATCTCATCTAATGGTAAGAATTGTAAATTAGCGATATAAGCCATAGTCTTTTACTCAAATCTACTTTTTTTAATCTTTTTGGCTAGTCTCATTTCATAATGTTTGGTTCTCGCATCATACAAAACACGATCCATTGCTTGAGTGAGAAATTTCATGACTTCAATCGCGGTCTCTACTTCGTTGATTTCAAATAATAATCTCATAGCGATTTCAATTTCCCTATGCACTGATTTAGGCAGATCTTTCACCAAAAGATTTATGTATTCTTTGTTTGTAGGATCAAAGCCTTTAGGGATCACATATTTTTGTGAAATTTTTAAATCTTTTTTGAGTGGGAATTGCATTTTTTGTCCTTTGTTTTCTTTATGATGCTAAAATTTCCTTATCCATAGATAGTTCATCTAATGTTCTATGGATATTCTTTTTTACAATTGCTTGTTGGTAAGAGCACTTGATATTTGGAATTTTTTTACCAACAAGTTGATCATAAGTCAATCTAAATCTATAAGAAAGACAAGGATTATTAACCGACACAAACTCCAAAAAAATATTGTTAAAGTTTTGCATTTGAAAATGCTTAGGGATATTCAAAAAGAATACACCGTGCTTGTTTGCGAGCTTGAATGCTCTATCTTTTAATTTCTTGAAAAGTTTTTTCAAATACCCACAAATTCCTAAAAAGAAGTTATTAGGTAAGTTGCTCTCCCCATTCAAACCTGAATATTCGTAGTCTTCTATTTTAGTGAAGTCATGCATAGACAAAAAACATAACCCTTTTCGTTCTTAAAAGCAGTTAAAAATCCTATTTCCTCTAAAATTTGGAGATTATGTCTTAAGGTTCTATCGCACCATTGCAAGCGAGTTAAGGCATAATGGCGGTTTAACGCAATTTTAGAACTTTTAGAATCTATAACGATTTCACTTAAAAGTTCCATGAGTTTCTTACAGCCTGTGCCACCAAAGAAAGTTGTATTGCTAGGAAAGTTCAATATCTTTTTAAAGATTTTACATTCAACATAACCAAATTTATTAAATCTGAAAGGAATAAACCTGTCTTTTGAATGCCTGGAATAACAGACATTGTTCACATGCATTTCTTTTAAGATATTCGCATCTAAAACTTTTCTTTTAAAAGCTCTTTCTCGCATAGTCCTAATTCCTAGATATTGATTTCTTAGAGATTAGAAAAAAATTACATTCTCTAAAGAATGCGTTTTAGACCCCTTAATTTTGGCCAGAGATTATTACTTTAACTTTAATTTAAGCTATAGGCCAGGATTTTTAGGGTGGATGAGTAAAATTTACACTGACAAACAACGCTATCTAAACGCCCTTTTAAAAATTAAAGATTTTAATTCCACTAGTTTAAAGGTGGAATGCTCTAGTTTTGAAGAAGTGTTGATCGCTTATCCTAATGATTTTTTCTATCTTGACCCCCCTTATGTGTTAGAAATTCTAAAATGTTTAAAGGGATTTATCCTATGCGTAATTTTCCTATCCACCATAATGGTTTTAAACATGAAGTCTTAGCTCACATGCTAAAAAGGCATAAAGGGCCATTTATTTTAAGTTATAATGACTGCGAATTTGTAAGGAATGCCTATAAAGATTTTAAAATTTTAGAGCCATCTTGGCAATACACTATGGGACAAGGCGAGATCAGAATGGGTAAAAATCGCTTAGAAAGAGGCGATAGTAACCATGTCAAACAATCTCATGAGTTATTGATTATCAAGGAGTAAAAATGCATATTAGCGAAGTCAAAACTGCCTTTAAAATCGCTGATGTAGAATATGTGAAAGACAGCACAAAGTTAAATTTCAACTATCTTAAGGATTTAAAAGATGAAAATAATCAATCTTTATCTCAAGATATTTTAACTCAAAATGTGGCTAGAGTGTATTTAATTGTTGTGAATGGTGAGATTAAAAAAATCGGTGGCTCTCAAGCAGATGGTGGGATTAAAAGCACGCTCAATATTTATAAAGATGGGGGAGTCAAAGGGAGGCCTAATATTAGAAGTTTTGGCGTGTGGTATTTTCTTTATCACACAATACTCACAGGGGCTAAAATAGAATTTTACATGATTTATCAGCCTAATTTTGAAACTCAAGTGAAAGGCTTGTTTGGTTTTCATGCAATCAAAGACGCAAGCATAAGCTATAAACTTTTAGAGCAAGCTTGCTTGACGGATTATAGAAACAATAACAATGACGCATTACCCGAATGGAATGTGCAAGAGCAAGGCAAAGATTAGTCAAATGATATTAAAGATGAGCATGCCAATACCACTCAAAAAGCTCAAAACAGAGAAAAGGCCATCCATAGAAAGGCGATTGACAAACCTAGCGGAACTTTAAAAGATTAAATAAAATAATCTTAACCTAAAAAAAGGGCTTTAAGTTTTTGCTCCATTTAAAAAGCATGGGTTTAGATGAAAGGAAAAAATAAAACTTGTATAAAGTAGCAGATATTTTTTGTGGTGCTGGAGGATTGAGCTATGGCTTTTCTGTGCATCCCCATTTTGAATTGATATGGGCCAACGATATAGACAAAGACGCTATTTTAAGCTATCAAGCCAATCATAAAGAGGCGCAAACCATTTTATGCGATATTATGCAACTTGATTGCCACAACTTACCATGCGTTTCAATTGATATTCTACTAGGAGGACCACCATGCCAGAGCTATTCTACCCTTGGCAAAAGAAAAATGGATGAAAAAGCGAATCTGTTTAAAGAATATTTGCGGCTCTTAGATTTAGTAAAACCAAAAATGTTTGTTTTTGAAAATGTGGTGGGTTTAATGTCTATGCAAAAAGGGCAATTATTCAAACAAATTTGTAACGCTTTTAAAGAGAGAGGTTATATTTTAGAGCATGCCATTTTAAACGCCCTAGATTATGGTGTGCCTCAAATAAGAGAGCGAGTGTTTTTAGTGGGCGCGCTCAAAAGCTTTAAACAAAAATTCCACTTCCCCAAACCCATAAAAACGCATTTTTCTCTAAAAGACGCTTTAGGGGATTTACCACCCATTCAAAGCGGTGAAAATGGTGATGCTTTAGGTTATCTTAAAAATGCGGATAATGTTTTTTTGGAATTTGTGCGAAATTCTAAAGAATTAAGCGAGCATAGCAGTCCTAAAAATAATGAAAAACTTATAAAAATCATGCAAACGCTAAAAGACGGACAGAGTAAAGATGATTTGCCCAAAAATTTACG
Source organism: Helicobacter pylori (assembly GCF_009689985.1). Taxonomy (NCBI): domain Bacteria; kingdom Pseudomonadati; phylum Campylobacterota; class Epsilonproteobacteria; order Campylobacterales; family Helicobacteraceae; genus Helicobacter; species Helicobacter pylori. Next base: position 157,854 of record NZ_QBAW01000004.1, read on the forward strand.
CCCCAAAAGTGGTTATACTAATACCTATGCCAAAATGTGGTGGGAAAAACCAGCCCCCACTATTACAAGAAATTTTTCTACCCCAAGCAGTTCTAGGTGTATCCATCCAAGAGACTCTAGAGCGTTAAGCATTAGAGAGGGAGCAAGATTGCAAAGCTTTCCTGATAATTATAAATTCTGTGGGAGCTCTAGTGCTAAAAGATTGCAAATTGGCAATGCCGTGCCGCCTTTATTGAGTGCAGCGCTCGCACAGGCGGTTTTTGATTTTTTAAGGGATAAAAATGTTTGATAATAACGATTTTAAAGGTTATAGAAATTTATTGGGTTTTAATTCTCAAAATGCGTTTAAGGAATTTTTAGGTGCTAAAGACATACAACCTTGCGTTGATTTCAATTATTTAAACGCGCTCAAAAAAAGGCTTATTGAAATTTTTAGCGCTATCAATAGTGTTTATTGTTTTAAATATAATGAGTATGAATTGGAATGCTTTTTTAAAAACTCCATAGAGCGAGTGTTTTCAAAGATAGTGGACACTCATATTATTTATAAGCTGAATAATCAAGGCAGAAGACCTGAAGAAGTGTGTTTTTCTTGGATGCGTGGGTTTTTAGTAGCGGAGTTTTTTAAGGGTTTTATCGCTTGTCTTTTTGGCGCACAAAAAGAAACCATCAAATTTTTTGGTGGTGATAATTTTGAGAGCATAGAAAACTTTAAAAGAAGTCCTAAAGCCGATTTTTTGTTAGACAATCATTTATTGCTAGAAGTTCAAAGCGGGTTTCAAGGGATCAATGATATTAAAGAACATAAAGTTATAGAAGCTAAAAGGCGTTTGATAACGGATAAAATTCCTACTATTGTGGTGCATTTTGATCTGTTTAACGGGCAAGTAGCGTGCGTAGAAATTTCTAAAATCAAAGACAATGATTTGAATTGGATAACCCGCCAACAAATGGAAGGGCAGAGCGTTTTTAACATTTCGCAAAACTTTTTTGATTACAAAATTACAGAAATACCTAGTAAGCCACTTTCATAAAAACCAATAGCATAATACGGCCTAAATAAAATACAAGATAATAGCATTAAAATGTGGCAAGGTGGATTGAATGTTCGTTATTTTTTGCCCAACATTCGGCGTGAGTGTGTGCCTCAAATGAGGGAGCGAGTGATTTTAGTGGGCACGATTAAAAGCTTTAAACAAAAATCCCACTCCCCCAAACTCATAAAAATGCATTTCTTCAATCAACTTATATTTTGATTTGCCTTAGCCTTTTTATTGCCTCCTATTAAAAGTGATCCCATAAACTTCATTCCTTATTTGGAATAAGGGGTCAGTAGGGGCTTCCACGCCTTTAGGGAGATCGGCTGGGAAATACACATCTTTATTGCAACCCATTCCTTCGTATTCTTCAACTTTCAATGTCCCTACCAGTAATTCCTTGTGTTTGCCTTTCCAAAGTGCAGTCGTGTCGTTGGTGGCATCATTTTTATTCGCAAACACCAGATACATTTGGTATTCTACGGGTTTAGTTTTAAGGTGTTGTTGGAATGAAGAAAGCAGATAATTTGAATCTCTTTGCTTTAATTCTTGGGGGTTAAGATACTTGATGCCGTCTTTAGGCACAAATTTCCATCTCGCAGGCAATAATTTTTCTTTCTTATCTTTAAACTTGAACGCATGCACGCTATAATAAGGCGTGTTAGCCACGCTTGAGCTAATCCCTATCGTTTTTGTGTAAGCGGCAAAATTCTTATAAGAGGGGACTTCTTCATAAAGCTTTTTGATTCTTGCTTCATCCACCTTGCCATTTTTGGGGATTCTCATCTCAAAAAATTGGGCGAATTCGTTAGGGTTTTTGGCAAAATTGATTTCTGTATTGAGCATCACCATTGTCCAGCTAGCGTTTTGGTTTTCTAATTTTAACGCCATTCCCCTAACTTTGCTTTTATCATCCATCGCCACGCCTCCTAAAGAATACCTTACAGACGCAGGGATTTCTTTTTTATTGAGTAATGGCACATCTAAATCCTTTCTTGCTTGCGGGTTAGGGAGGAACACGCCTTTAGCGCAAAACCCCTTAGTGTGGTTGATTTTCATTTTAGGCTCTTTGGCGTTGAGTTTGTAGAAAATATCTGCAATCTCTTCAGCGCTCACTTCATGGGCTTTTAAAAAACCCAAGCTAAAAACCAAACACAAGCTCAAACCAATTTTTTTCATTCTTGATCCTTATTATTATTATTTTTATATAAAACAATGCCTTATTGTATCAGTAAATTCCCTATTGAGCCTTAAAAAAGCCTTTTTTTAAATATCTTATTAGGGTATTAAAAGATTATCCTATCCATTGCATGCTTATGAGCAAGCCTTTAAGGATAAACTTGCGTTTAAATTTTGTGATTTTTAAGAAAAATTAGTTTGATTTTTAGCTAATTCTACATTCTTTTATGCTACAATTATCTTTACAGAGTAATTTATCTATTCTCAGGTAAAGTAAGGAAGAGGAATGAAATTAAAGAAACGAAAAGTTGCGACTACATTGCTAAAGCGTTTTACCTTACCACTATTGTTCACTACGGGTTCATTAGGGGCGGTTACTTATGAAGTGCATGGGGATTTTATCAACTTCTCCAAAGTGGGTTTTAACCATTCGCCTATTAACCCTGTTAAAGGTATCTATCCCACAGAAACTTTTGTTAACCTTACGGGTAAGCTAGAGGGGTCTGTGCATTTAGGTAGAGGATGGACCGTGAATTTAGGCGGTGTTTTGGGCGGACAAGTTTATGATAGCACTAAGTATGACAGGTGGGCAAAGGATTTTACCCCCCCAAGCTATTGGGATAAAACTTCTTGCGGCACTGATTCTTTGAGTCTTTGTATGAATGCCACTAAAATGTGGCAGCAACAAGGGCCAGGCGGTATTATTGACCCTAGAGGTATTGGTTGGGAATATATGGGTGAGTGGAACGGCTTGTTCCCTAACTACTATCCGGCTAACGCCTACTTGCCTGGGGGTTCAAGGCGCTATCAAGTTTATAAAGCGAATCTTACCTATGATAGTAGCAGAGTCCATATGGTAATGGGGCGCTTTGATGTTACGGAGCAGGAGCAAATGGATTGGGTTTACCAATTGTTCCAAGGTTTTTACGGGACTTTCAAGCTCACGAATAAGATGAAGTTCTTGCTCTTTAGCTCTTGGGGTCGTGGTATCGCTGACGGTCAATGGTTGTTCCCTATCTATCGTGAAAAGCCTTGGGGTATTCATAAAGCCGGTATTATTTATCGCCCTACAAAGAATTGGATGATCCACCCTTATGTGTATCTTATCCCAGAAGTAGGCACATTGCCCGGTTTTAAAGTAGAGTATGATACCAATCCTGAGTTTAGCGGTAGGGGCATTAGGAATAGAACGACTTTCTATGCGTTGTATGACTATCGTTGGAATAACGCTGAATACGGTCGTTACGCGCCCGCTCGTTATAACACTTGGGATCCGTTCTTGGATAATGGTAAGTGGCGTGGCTTGCAAGGTCCTGGTGGTGCGACGCTCTTTTTACGCCACCATATAGACATTAACAACTACTTTGTGGTTGGTGGTGCTTATCTCAACATTGGTAACCCTAACATGAACTTAGGTACTTGGGGTAACATCATCGCTGTGGATGGTATCGAACAATGGGTTGGCAGTATCTACAGCTTAGGGTTTGCGGGGATTGACAACATTACCGACGCTGACGCGTTCACCGAGTATGTTAAAGGTGGAGGCAAGCATGGTAAGTTCAGTTGGAGCGTTTATCAGCGCTTCACTACCGCTCCAAGGGCTTTGGAATATGGTATCGGTATGTATCTAGACTATCAGTTCAGCAAGCATGTTAAAGCGGGTCTCAAACTCGTGTGGTTAGAGTTCCAAATTCGTGCGGGTTACAACCCTGGAACCGGTTTCCTTGGGCCAAACGGGCAACCGCTTAACTTGAATAATGGTTTGTTTGAATCTTCTGCGTTCGCGCAAGGCCCTCAAAACATGGGCGGTATCGCAAAAAGCATTACTCAAGACAGAAGCCATTTGATGACACACATTAGTTATAGTTTCTAAGAGAGTTTCCCTATATCTCTTAGATATGTCTTTTTTGTATTTTTATTTTTAATATCTTTGGGAGTTAGGGTTTTGGAAATTAAGAAATATTTTTCTTACTCTCTATTTTTTTTGCTTTTTTCTAGTTTTTTTTTATCCAAACTTCAAGCTTATAAATTCAACATGAGCATTGTTGGAAAGGTGAGCAGCTATACCAAGTTTGGCTTTAACAACCAAAGATACCAGCCTTCTAAAGACATTTATCCTACAGGTAGCTACACTTCTTTACTCGGCGAATTGAATTTGAGCATGGGTTTATACAAGGGTTTGAGAGCGGAAGTGGGGGCGATGATGGCAGCGCTCCCCTATGACTCTACCGCTTATCAAGGCAACAATATCCCTAATGGCCAGCCTGGCTCTAGGACTGATCCTTTTGGAGCGGGTATCTTTTGGCAATACATTGGTTGGTATGCGGGACATAGCGGTTTAAATGTGCAAAAACCTCGTTTAGCCATGGTGCATAACGCTTTTTTGAGCTACAACTACAAAAAAGACAAATTCAGTTTTGGCGTGAAAGGGGGGCGCTATGATGCTGAAGAGTATGATTGGTTCACTTCTTACACTCAAGGGGTTGAAGGCTTTGTCAAATATAAAGACACCAGGTTAAGGGTGATGTATTCAGACGCCAGGGCTTCAGCGTCAAGCGACTGGTTTTGGTATTTTGGGCGTTATTATACAAGCGGTAAGGCTCTAATGATTGCGGATTTGAAATATGAAAAAGACAACCTAAAAATCAACCCTTATTTTTATGCGATCTTTCAAAGAATGTATGCGCCAGGCATTAATATCACTTATGACACCAACCCTAATTTCAACAATAAAGGCTTTCGTTTTGTAGGCACTTTCGTGGGGTTTTTCCCCATTTTTGCCACTCCAGCCAATCAGAATGATATTATTCTCTTCCAACAAGTGCCGTTAGGAAAAAGTGGGCAAACTTATTTCTTCCGCACCCGTTTTTACTATAATAAGTGGCAATTTGGGGGCAGTGTCTATAAAAATATCGGTAACGCTAATGGTGATATAGGTATTTATGGGGATCCTTTGGGGTATAACATTTGGACGAATAGTATTTATGACGCAGAAATTAACAATATTGTTGGCGCTGATGTTATTAATGGGTTTTTATATGTAGGCTCACAATATAGAGGGTTTAGTTGGAAAATTTTAGGCCGTTGGACGGATAGCCCAAGGGCTGATGAAAGGAGTCTTGCGCTCTTTTTGAGTTATTTTTCTAATAAGTATAATATTAGAATGGATTTAAAACTAGAATATTATGGCAATATCACCAAAAAAGGCTATTGTATTGGGTATTGTGGCATGTATGTTCCGGTCGATCCTAACGGGCCTGGGACACAGCCTTTAACGCACAATGTGTATTCTGACAGGAGCCATATAATGTTTAACATTGCTTATGGTTTTAGGATTTACTAGCATTTTATCCTTAATGGATATTTTTGATTAGTCTTTTTAAAATATGGAAAGGCTCTGATCCAATCAAATATTAATACTCAAAAAGCCTTATTTAACTTTATTATTCAATATTTAATACACTAAAACAAAACACCACACCCTACGCAGTTTTTAAACAAGCTAAACGAGTTTAAAGAGGATGTTTTTACCACGCCTAAAGCTAAAGAATACATTGACATAGCGAGCGGTTTTCACAGGCTTTTTAAAAACGACGCTAAGATCGCAGAAAGCCTAAAACCCGCTATTACGAAAAACTTAAGCCAAGGTTTAGCGACCACTTTAAGCGGAGCGTTAAAATACCAATGGACTAAATTTACTTTAGGAACGCTTTACAGGAACGCGCCCGATCGCATTTTAGGCGTGAAATTACCTAAAGCCTTGAACGAAGCCACCGCAGGCGCGGCTTTAAAGTATCACATAAAAAGAGCGTTAGAGAGAAGCCACTCTATAAGCGATTTTAGCAAGAATTTAGAATTAAGCGCGCAAAAATCACACTTTAGCAACAACACGCTTAAAATCATTGAAGAGCTTAATAACGGCGTCAAGCAAGCGAGCGAAGAGTTAAGTAAGAAAGCGAGCGATTTACAACACGCTACAACCCCACTCAAAGAGTTTGGCACTAATTACCCCGAGTTTGCCCTAAAGCCTAAGGAAGCGTTAGAGAAATTATTACAAGAGAGAAACGGACAAGTCGCAGGCGCAGCGTATAGGGATGATTTAGGAGGGATTGATTTTGTGTGGGGAACGCCAAAGACTAAAGAGAGCGTAGGTTATGGGCTAGCACACATAATAGAAAGCCGAGAAAAACAATATAAAAAGTTAGGACTAACACCAGAACAAGCCAAAGAAAGGACTAATGAACTAATTAAAGAAATCCCTAATATCATACAAAAAGGCTTAAAAGAAGAAGACAGGCCAGGTTATGTGGCTATTATTCTAAACAATTCAAAAGTAATTTTAAGTAAGTTTAAGGGAGATAAAGAACTAAAAAATCATTATATGATTACAAGTTTTGAAGTGGATGATAAAGTTTTAAGGGAGTTAGAAACCATTGCACCACTTTCTAACGATTACAGAGATGGCGGTAGCACCTCAAACCTTATTAAAACTAATCCTACACAAAAAGACTTAACCAGTCAAGAGGAATTACTCAAAACAAGCGAAAATTTAAACGAAACCACACAAGAAGCTAAAAATTTAAGCCCATTAGAACAAGCTAACGCCGAAAAGCTTGCGAAATTAGAAAGCGAGAAGCTAGAAAGCGAAAAAGAATTCACGCGCCTAAAAGAGCAAGAACAAGCGCGTAAAGAAGCGTTAAAAAAGAAATTAGAACACGAGCGAGGCAATGCAGGCAACATTGAAAGCGCCACTAAAATAGAAGTAGGAGAGGATATACCCACGCAAAATCAAGCGCAAATCCCTAAAAGCCGAGTTCGGCTAAATGAAAGAGAGATTTACGATCTCAATTATGCGATCGTGAAAGCTAAAGATTTAAAACCAAGCTTTACCACCGGCGGGACGCAAAAAAGAACGGACATGAATGAAGAACAGATTAAAAGCATCGCTGAAAATTTTGACCCTAAGAAGATATTTGGTAGTGGAGGGTTTGAGGATTTACCGATCATTCT